>NZ_JBHFKV010000019.1:0-82866 GCF_042879355.1 Photorhabdus sp. RM71S
TACTTTATTAAATACATCAACAACCTGATCGCGAGTCACTCCCGTGTCTTTACATACGTGGTTAATATAGGCATCAGTATTATTTTCATTAGTGGGAGCCCATCGTGAAATAATGCCGCTGACTGTATTGATTCCGTATTTCCGATGGTAATTCTGAATAATTTTAATCATGGCCCGAAGACCATATTCAGGACTGACAAACTGACAGAAAGATTGGTCGGTACGTTGTGATTGAGGGACCAATCCTTGCCAGTCATCACCCCAACGGATATTGCCGGGGTTATTGTTTCGAATACCTCTGCTTATATTCATTCTTTTATCCCCGCTTTATTATTTAACGTTCCGCGAAGTAACTGACCAAAAAAATCTGTTCCCAGATAACCAATAATCACACTGCCGATGTAAGCCAAGTCCGTGCTCATACCAAAGAAATCCAACACGTCACGGATAAACCAGGCGATCATGGCACACATAATGGCGTCCATCATTGTCGTCCAGAATTTACCGCCGTTATAGCGACCCCTGAGATAAGCCATTGCGGCCGCCAGTGCTGCACCTATACCTTGTTCTCTAACTGATAGCAGCCACTCCCATAACTGAAAAAAAACGTCAGGCTGATTTTTCATGTATCATCCTTTCCTTAATCACAGGCTCCCTACAGCCCGGTATTCAATCCCACAATTGAACGATGCTATCCTGCGCCGATGGCGCGAAATCGGGTAAGATGACAAGCTGGCCGGGGCGTAATAGCGTCGTGTTGCAAATATTGTTATTAGCATTCAACACAGCCTCAACAACGCCTTGAGTACGGCCATAATAGCGCTGGCACAATAGATCAACGGTATCCCCCTGTAGCGCTTGCACTTCCATCAAACCAGCTCCGCTATCATGCGATTTTTACCGAGCACATCACGAACCGCATTTTGTCCATCGCGTCGCAGATCATCAATTTGCGTACTCAACGCCTCGGCGTGTTTTTCTCCGTCGCGTGTTGTGTCAATGTCGCGATAATTTTCAATCAGCAAAGCTTTAGTGAAACTGTAAACCGCGTGTCGGTAGCGGAAAATATACGCCGTAGTGTCGTTGATAGCAGGAGAAGGAACCGCAGCCAGTGAAGCAAAGCCGTTTTCTTCCTGTTCTTGTTGCCACACAGCGAGCAATTGATTGACATATAACACCGCTTCAACAGTGATATGTATCAATCGTTCAGTTGTCACTGCTCCGCTCAGGCGCATCGAATTACGCAAATCAGCGAGCGTGATATCCGGCCAGAATGTACCGGAAGTGACTTTTGCCCCACCGTCATTGATATCTGCATGAGTATCGATAGAACGGGGTTGTTTGGCTGCTACTAAGCTCATAATCCACCTGCTGAAAGAAACGGCGGTGAACGGCAAAACGGACTGAGTTTAAAAACCGGTCTGATCACCGTGCCGCCTGGCACGCGGGGTGCATTCAGTTAACGTGAAGATTTATTCTTCGCCGCTGTTGTTTTTGCCTTGGTCGTTTTTTTCCCCGTCGCCGCTGGCTTCGTCTTTGGGGACTCAGTTACTGCGCTATCTGGTGAGGCCGGGCCATCAGCGGCCTTTTTTAATTCTCGCGTCAGAGTTTCGATATCTTTTTTCACCCCGATATTGGCAAACAATAACAATGCTTGCTGCATGAGGAATAATGCGCGTTCTTTGTCTGCTCGCTGCTTACTGAGGCGCAGGGTATACGCCACTGTTTTAAACAGCTTGGCTCTAACTTGATTGGGCATGTCCAATGATTCAACCAATTCAGCAAGTCGCTCAAGTATTGCGAGAGGGACAGGCTCAACGGACTCGCTACACGCTGAAAAAATCGTTAGGGCTTTATCGCAAATCTCATCTACTAATAATGGTCCTACGGTACGGCGATAGTGATCGGGCAAGGGCAGGTTATGGCGAATGACATACTCGGCCAGCGTCAGTGCCCGCGCGTAATTACCAATGTCCATACTCCAAATCATCACGTGAATGAGTACCTCGTCGGCCTGCCCGGTACCGGCTGCCAACACTCCGTCAACCCAACTGTCATAATGCGCAATGACTTCGCGTTTGTAATCAATTTTTCGCTCTGTGCCTTGCAGGTCAGATAACCGTGACTGATCAATGCGCAGGCGGTGTAATATCTGTTCATAGGCGGTCAGCGCTTCCGATGACATAGTTTCATCGCCACGGCGTGAAGCCATAACCTGTTGCCAATGTTGTTGTGCCGGTGTCAGCATCATTCCCCCTCGTGCCAGTGCCGCATGATGACGGCACCAGATACTGTGACTTATTCTTCGCCGCTGCTTTTTGCGCTTGCCAACGAAATCCCCTCAATCAGACAACTCAGGCCGTAGTCTTCAATAACATAACCGTCATTGCTTTGCGCATAGGTTGCTATACGGTTGTATTCCGGCTCGTTTTTGATATAGCGGTTGTATTTCCCTTTTTGCCAATAGAGCGACAGGTTTTTAAATGTGGTGATCCAGATAGTACCGTCAGGAAAGAAAGGGACTTTCATCGTCGGCAGACCACCCAGCGTGCTAAGTTTCATCAACTCATTACCGGCCAGTAGTTCAATGTTCGGGTTGTTTTGGCTGTGTTGGTTCAGGATCTTGAAATTTTTCTGTGTCGTCAGGCGTGAACCGGTGATTGCGAGCAAACCGGGGGCATTCTGATGCCAAGGTTCAAGTAAAGAGGTCACCGCGTCATAAACAGCGGCGTCATAGTTGCCGTAGTCGCCTTTCTTGATGATTTTCCCGTCTTCGTCACGACTGGTAATAGTAATGCCTTTCATCACACGCTCCGGGGCGTTGTCGCGCATGTGCTGTAACCAGCCGATATTGACATCTTGTAACAGCGGGTTTTTTGCTCTGTCGGATTTCAGGGCGCACGATGTACCATTAAAACCAATCATTAGACGGTCATTGGCTTCCTGCTGAACAATCTGCTGACTAATCAGTTGCTGAAATTCCGGGTGGTCATTCCACGCATCAATTTGCGTATAGCTGACAAAGGTATCAAAGTTAATTTGCTCACAACGATATCTGTTAGCCTTTAAATCATGGACACTGACTGGCTCACGGCGTTCCGTAGTGGATGTGTTGCGGCTAGCAATGGTGCGGTTGATACCCACGCCGATTTTTTCCCCTTCCTGCTCGGTTACACCGACAGAATTGATTTCATTCAAAAATGGGCTGGCTTCCATCTTGGCTTTTTCAAGACGCTGCTGAACAGCGGGGGTCACCGTTAATTGAATGCTATCCCCTTCGCGTCTGACGCCGTTTAATTTGCCTTGCTGGTCAAGGTAGGACAGATATTGTTGACGTCCTTCGTTACTGAGTGACATAAATAAAATTCCTGTAGCAATTAATAATCGGCTAACACTTGGGTTGAACCATTTGCCAGTGGTCGATGTGTTGATGAATTATCCTGCTTGCTGAGTTGGCTTTTCAGCGTAGAGAGTTCATTTTCAAGCACAGTGATTTTTTCCGACTGACTGGCGCATAGGGTTTCCAGTTGGCACAACTTTTGCGCTTGATTAAGGGCTTCACCGCATTTTTCAGCGGTTAATTGCACCATTTCCCGCAAAATGTTTAATTCTGCGTTGTTGTGATCACGGTGCAGCCCTAGCGCTTTTTTCACGGATAAAACAAACTTTTCACCGAGGGATTTATCATCGACAGGGTTCTGTTCAGTCCCCGCCAGCAATTCAACCATGGTTTCCAGTGATGCCGACAAATAGCGATCATCACTGGCCGGCAGACCGCGCTCCTGCACACTCAGCTTGATTAATTCCGTACCGACAGCGGCGGGGGTATCCGTCAGCGCAATGCCGGTCAAATAGGCGCTCTGGGTCTGAGGAAAACGGGAGTAAAACTCAATGCTGGAAAAAATCTTCTGCCCACTCTGGTTCAGCTTGATTAATTCCGCGTCCTTTTCTTCATCCAGTTCAACAGTGGCCTCCAGCGCCAGCTTGCCCTGTAATGGGCCGTCTTTAACCTCGTAGGCACTGGCAGATTGTACTAACGCAAACTGACGAAACGTACTGTCCGGGAACAGGCTTTTGACGTGCTCCAGATTCAAGCGGGCGGCGTACAGTCGAGGGTTATAGCTATCGGCCATCTGCTGGATCTGCTCGCGGGTGACGGCAAAGCCATTGAGCGTCATTCCCTCCGTGCAGACCGTTAATTTAATGGTTTTTGGCATTGTCACTTCTCCAACAGGCACTTCTGACTTTTGATAGCGCTATGTTCGCAGTCACGGCTTTTTGACTCAAAGCTTTCGCCGTGTCGGGGCCCCGCGACAGGCAGGAGTCATAGCGGCACGCGCGTGACCGTGGGAAAGTGGCGGCATGATGACGACAGAACATGATCCTCGACACGAAGCAAAAAGCCTGTACTGGCAAGCCTACAGCGTTTCGCAAATAGCAAAACGACTGGGCGTCAGTGCGAACACGATTTATTCGTGGCGGCGGCGCGATAAGTGGGATGAAGCCAACCCCCGCGAGCGCGTCAACGGCGAGCTTCACGTAAAAATATTACGGTTACAAGCGAAAGAAACCCTGGCACCGCATGATTTTAAGACGCTTGATTTTCTTTATCGCCAGTTGGAACGTTTCGATCGCGCTGAAGCTAAAAAAGAAGAAAAGAAAAAGGTAAAAACCCCGAAAAATCATTTTAGTGATGAGCAAGTCGCTGCATTGCGTGCGTCGGTTTATGAATCCCTGTTTGAGTATCAAAAACGCTGGTACAAACAGAAAGACCGCCGTAACCGCATGATATTAAAATCGCGGCAAATTGGGGCCACATGGTATTTTGCCCGTGAAGCGTTGATCACCGCGTTGGAAACCGGCAATAACCAGATATTTCTGTCTGCCAGCCGTGCGCAGGCATATCAGTTCAAGAAATTTATCCAGATTGTCGCCCGCCAGGTGGGTGTTGAGCTTAAAGGCGGTGACGAGATTACCCTGTCAAATGGCGCCACGCTCTATTTTCTCGGCACATCAGCAGCAACCGCGCAATCCTATACCGGCGATCTCTATTTCGATGAATTCTTTTGGGTTAGCAATTTTATGAACCTGCGCAAAGTGGCGGCGGGGATGGCAACCCACATCGGATTAAGACGAACTTATTTTTCGGTACCGTCCAGCGAGGAACACGAAGGGTTCCCGTTCTGGACAGGCGACTTTTTTAATAAAGCCCGCGGCGGCAAGAAACAAGTTGTTATTGATACCAGCCATGCCGCATTACGGCATGGCGTGTTGTGCGGAGATAACATCTGGCGACAGATCGTGACTATTCATGACGCTATCGCGGCAGGTCTAAATCTTGTTGACTTAGAAGAAATTGAGAGCGAAAACAATCCGGCTGATTTTGACAACCTGTACCGCTGCATTTTTGTTAAATCGGGTGAACGAGCCTTTGACTATAACGAAGTGATTAAATGCGGTGTTGACGGTTACAACGACAATGTCTGGCCGGACTGGAAACCCTATGCGCTGCGGCCGCTAGGACGCAAACCCGTCTATATCGGCGCTGATCCAACTGGTACAGGCGGCAACGGTGACGGTTTAGGGCTGGTTGTAATGTCACCGCCTGCTGTCAGCGGCGGCAAATGGCGGGTCATCGAAGCCCTGCAATGCCGCGGTATGGCTTTTGAGAAGCAAGCCGAAGAAATTCGTAAACTCACCGAACGCTATAATGTACAGGGGATAACAATAGATGGCACAGGCGGAACGGGTGAAGCCGTGCATGAACTGGTCTGCAAATGGTTTCCGGCCGCAACCCTATTGAAATATTCCGCGCCGCTTAAGCGCCTGCTAGTGATGAAAGCACAAATGCTAATCCGTTCCGGCAGGTTTGAATATGACGCTGGCATGAAACAAGTCGCTACCTCGTTTATGTCCATTAAGAAAATAATTACACAGGGCAGTGTTGTGACTTATGACGCCAACCGCACGCGCGGAGCCGATCACGGCGACATTGCGTGGGCTGTTATGAATGCCCTGTATGCCGAGCCAATATCCAGCGATGCGGGCACGAATGAGTCTTTTGTAATGGAGTTTTAATCATGCACACACTTTTACCGGCTGAAAATAAACACCAGCCTGAAGTAACGAATACAATCAATGACGGCGACGTGGCACAGTGCGCAGCCTTTACTTTTGATACACCCACCCCAATCACATCTGGCTGGGATCTGCTGGATTGCATGGAATGCGCCAAAAATGGCCGCTGGTATGAAACCCCCATTGATTTTTACGGCCTGGCCCGCGCATTTTCAGCGGCGGTTTATCATCAGTCGCCCCTATTTTTTAAACGTAATGTGATCATGAGCTGCTTTAAACCTCACCCGCTATTGTCACGACAGGACATGGCCGCCTATGTACTGGATTATTTGGTATTTGGTAATGCCTATCTGGAAAAGCGAATGAATCGAGTTGGCGGACTGTTAAAGCTCAAGCACACGCCAGCAAAGTACACACGACGGGGAGAAGAAATCGACAAATACTGGTTCGTACAAAGCTGGCTACAAGAATTTGAATTCAGCGCTGGCAGTATTTTTCATCTGATGAACCCCGACATTCATCAAGAAATTTACGGTTTACCTGAATATTTAGCCGGTCTTCTTTCCGCCAACCTCAACCGGGCTGCAACAACATTCAGAATGAACTATTACGAAAACGGCAGTCACGCAGGCGTTATTGTCTATCTGACTGATGCGCTTGCCGACCCCAGAGGCGTAGACAATTTGAAAACTGCGTTGCAAAAATCCCGGCGAGATGGCGCATTCAAGAACCTGTTTGTCTATGCAGCCAACGGAAAGAAAGACGGGCTGCAAATCCTACCGTTCAGCCAAATCAGCGCCAAAGATGAATTTACTAACGTTAAAGAAGCAACCCGCGATGACATGCTAGCTATGCACCGCGTGCCACCGCAATTGATGGGGATTGTTCCCACGAGTGGGGGTAACTTTGGGGATATTGAGAAAGCGGCGAAAGTTTTTTCTATCAATGAACTTAACCCCATTACTGAAAGCTTGAAGTCAGTCAATGATTGGGCGGGTGAAGCCGTTGTGCAATTCAATCGCTACGCTTTGCTTGATGCGTTGAACAGCAGCAAATAACGACCAAACCAACCTTTCCCACGGACACAACGCATTTAATCGTCACCCAATCGCGCTGTGTTCATTTTCTTTCTTTTCCGCCCCCCGCCTTGAACGCTGAGACATCCGCGTCGCTGCGCGGTTCTGGCGCGGTGTCAGCGGCCTATTTCGCGATTACCAAAGTAACCCACGAATACCCCCTCTTTGCTCGCGCTTGCTCCCCCGCCTCGCCCGCACGCAAAAAGGGCGCGTTTTTGTGCAATTGTGCGTAGTGGATGAAGGCTTGCCGGGTCTGGCGCGGAAGGGGATCGCTGGCGTGGTGATTATTGTGCAAAATTATGCAGATTTGTGCAATGAATTTCATACAAAAAAATAACCCGCCAGTTGGCGGGCAAACTCATTCTCATGTGTTTTGAAAATCTTCCGCGCGATCAACCAGCACGGCAAGAAATGAGGTTCTTGCTAGCTCATGAGCGTTGGGACTCATGATGCTAATGATTTGATATTTTGATGGATCACACCAATGTCGGGAATAAACCAGGTAGCTATCAGATTTTCTGGCGGCAGCGGGTAAATGACTAGGCCAGGGAGGTTCGTCGGGTAATCTAATATGAATTTTAAAAACATAAGATTGACATAGAGACGCGTGGTCTTCCCAGCGTCCCTCATCACCAAAAATGGCGGGAAGCGATCCGCCATTTTTCCAATCTTGCAAAATTTTTGCATACTGCCTTGCCACTGCGGGGATTTCAATATCTTTGTGAATAGAAACGTGGATCACGGTATCCCCTTCAATGGAAAACTGGAGCTTCCAAGCCTAAAGCAACATGTTCGGTACGAATAAGTTCCCGGACCGCATCTTTATCTAAGTCAGCACCGGCATTTGATGCTTTATTAGGGATATGCGTACTTTTTGAAAATGCAGTGATTTCTTCCAACGTATACCGTAAGTCAGCAGATGCACGCCCGAAGCGCGTAATCATACTGCGTAATTCTGCGTTTGTATCAGGAACGGCAGTCAACGCGACTTTTGCCGCTTGAATGAAGCTTGCACAGACAACAATATGTTTAGCCAGGTAATGCATGTTGTCCTTCGCAAAACTGGACATGCTTTTATCGTCAATGGGGATACGCTTTGATTCCCACTCAGATCGCAGATTTTTTAAATGGAATCGCATCCGACTAGCGATATTCGCGATAAAAGCAGTCGCCTCTTCAATGGGAAGAAAAACGACTGAATCACTCACCTGTTGTAATGTCATGGTGTTTTTGGTGCTGGTTATTGCATCATGGCACCCTATGCTATCAGCTGGCACAGGGGCTATCGCAATCGCCATTGCCGCCGCCATAGAGGTAATTTTAGTGTTACTCATACATAATATCCTGAATGCCAAGACTGATCCCATTGAATCATGTGTGACTCGTTTTGTCGATATTTTGGTTTTTTCCTGTCGCAATACTCAATGATTTTTTTGAGAAATTCATTCATCCGATATTTACCATAAAAATTATATAGTTATCAGTAAAATAAACCAAAGTGGTAAAAATAACCCGCTATTAACGGGCTTAAGTTAATTTAATCGAGGTCATCCCGGCAGCTTATCACCCGGTTTTATATGAGCAAGCTGCTCAATATGTTTCATCACTTCCGCGCGTACTGCGGGGTGCTCCCAGTTGATATGGATCATACCGTTATCATCAATATAAAAACGGTCACTATTTTCTTTTAAAATAGCCAGTAATTTATCTTCTTTTTGTTGAAATTTTGTCACCTTCATGATGTGTGCTCTTCGCCCGGATCAAAACCAACCCATACCGGGTTATTCGAAAATGATAAATCGGGTCGTTTCCGTTTTTTCCGGTCATAATACTCAATAATTTGCAGCGCGACGGCGGCAATCTGTACCGCTTCATCTCTTGCCGTTCCTGCGTGACTGCCGCCGAATTCATCATGCAAAATAGCCTGCGCGAACTCCCCAATCTCTTCACTCAATATTGCCGCCCACACGAACGGGTCATGATCACGGTCAGCACCCCAGAGTTCATCTTGTTTTGTCATTTCTGACAGAACATTGTTCATTGCGCACGTAGTTGAATAGTCAGTCATTTTTAACCCCTTAGCTCATCAAAATATTTTCTTTCGGCCTCTTCAGCCATGGCAGAGTAATGCCCTCCGGGATCATGAAAAATATCGTTAAGATTAATAGGGTTACCCAATTTATCATTTAACCTGTTCATGATTGCTTTTACGCTTTTTCTATGTTGTTTGGTTTCTTTCTGCAAATAACCAAACATAGATAAGCAATAACGTTCGTCATTGACGATAATATTTCCTCCATCAAGTAATGAGCGAGCTAAAAAATCGTCCATGTCGATGTTATTGAGTGCTGCCGACTCATAAATCCGTTTCACTTTTTCATCAAAATGCATTGTCGGGTAGTTTTGATGAAACTCATTCACCAACAAATCATCGTAATGTCTGTCAATTTCTCTCCTGTTGTTGTTTGAATTTTGAACCACCGGAGAGTTATTGACAGAACTCCAAGGGGCGGCGGGGCCGCTAAAAGACAAAGACCCAAAAGACAAACCTACGGATTCAGAGTTGTTAGAGCTGGAGTTAATTTTCTTAGAGACAATTTTCCATTTTGTAAGACGGGTGCATACGCGGGAATCTTCGCCGATATGTGGCGACCAAATACCAAAAATCTTATCTACCACTTCACCATAGGCATCGGGTTCATCATTTTGCTGATACGCAAGATGAACAACATAATCTTTACGCGGGATCAGCACACCGCCTTGTTTCATGATGTATGAAGCAAAGCACCCGACGTCGGCGGCGGCAGTAACCGCATCCATTTGCGGGTCACTTAATAGCGCTTTCCCACGCTTAAACTCACCTGAAATTTTTAATACCGATGTTAATTGATTGCTGAGTTTTCTCAATTCACGCCAGACAGTGACGGGCGGAGTCCCGATTGCCTGGTACTGACGAATACGATAACGAGAAGCCCACGCCATCGCGAATTTGGCCGTCTCTTTTAGTGGCTTACCGGTTTCTTTATCACGCTCGCCGTCAAGCGCGTAACCGTCAATATTTTTTGAAATGTATTTAGCAACATATGCCGTAGCACTGCCCTTTTTCGGATCGAGTTTTTTGGCGGTAAACCGGGCGCTTGTCCGCTTACCTAATTCTTGCCTGTCTTCTTTGATGGCATAACTGCGCATAATATCAGTGACGGCTTTACGCTCACCCGGGCGCATGAACAGCAATAAATGCCAGTGCGGAGTACTGTCATGATGCGGCTCAACAACCCGGAAGCCGTAAATTCGCAACCCATCTCGATCCAGTTTTGAGCCGATATTGGCCCACACTTTACGTAAATAATGCTGTGCCTGAACGGGCGTTGAATGATTCCATTTTGGGTTAGCATGACCACTATGATTATTGGCGTGATATTTGGACGGGCAAGTTATAGTATAAAAAACGCCAACGTCACCGCGTTCTTGAGCAACAAACTCAATGCCTTGCATTCGCGCCATTAATTCATGGCGACGAATAACCGGATTACTGATGCTTGCATAAACCATATTTTCCAATGAAACCACGTTACCGGCTTCATCAACCAAATCGTGCGCTTTAAAGAATTCAGCATTGCGGCGACGTTGTTCCTGCCAGTCCGAAACCGCTTCGTAACTCAGGTAAGGATGAGCCTTTTTATTGACCTGATTTGCTGCGCGTAGCTGCCCCTCGCGCCAGTCGCAGCGCAGACGCCAGAGTTGGCGCTCCCACCAATCTGTGTTAATCATTCTTGATATCGCGGGTAGAGCCGGGTATAAATCCAGCTCATCGTCAGATTGACCGGGAATAGGTTTTAGTTGTGACCAGGCGGGCGGCATAATATGCAGTGAATAAACTTCGGCGGCCAAATTGCGATATATCAGCAAGAGATCAGCTTTTGTTAAATCGTCGGTTTCACCGTTTGCATTTTCTGTTTCAATACAAAACATCTCATTGATACGCGCCGCGATTTCATTCGCCAGCGATTTAATCCGGCGCTTATTCATTTCGGCAAGATGGCGGTAAACGCCCTGGTAATAAGACGCCAGTTCACAATAAGGCTTGACGCCTTGTTTTTCTCTGACGGCATTTAAACGCAGCAATGCACTCTTAACTGTTCCGAGCAAAAATGCATTGCTATGTTTGATACCGCGATTTTTACGCAGCCAAATTATTTTTTTCTGAAAATACGATTTAATAAAATGCGGTTGCTCATTTAAATAAGACTCAACACCTGCGGCAGTTTCATGCCACGAGCGCCGATTCTCTTCATAAGCCTGTTTCTCTTGTAAAGCACATTGGCGGCGAGCCTCTTGCTGTGCGGGCGTTAAGACCTGGCTATGCAGCAAATCCCGCTCTATTAAGCGGGTCAGATATTTTTTTACATGTGGATGTTCGGACGTCACCTCACCCTTTGATAACAAAGCATCCTCAAAAAAGGGTGATGCTATCGCCGGACGGGGCGCATTCCACGAAAACGCCCATTCACATTGCATATTCACTCACACACTCCAGCATAAACAGAACTACACGCCTGATATGAATTTTCCCCAAACGGCTTTCCAGATAATCCAGATACTCTAGGGTTTGCGGGTGTTCATGTCCCGTATCTGCAAATACAGCAATATGATTTACGCCGTTTTCAATAGCCAACAACCATTGAGCCAAGGAATCTTTACCCCCAGAGACGGAGATAACATTGATGGTATTATCTGCATGACACCGGATATCAATCATTAGCTCACCCCCATCAATAGACTGGTAATAATTTCTGTCGCGGGTTTTCTGCTATTGCCTGACGCTGCAATAGAACGATGAGTTGTAATTTCTGTAATATCAAAAACATCAAAACCTTTATAAATGCTTTTGGCATCTATGCTATTTGATACAACAATAGAATTACCCGATTCGTCATGCAATATGATTAACGCGATGGTCAGCTCATACTGTTCACTAACGCTGAAATGGTTATCGTAGTAACTGGTGAATTTATTAAGATAGGGCGGATCGCAATATATAACATCATCAGCTTTGACAAGCTGCAATGTCTCTCTCCAATCAGCGCAAATAAACGCCGCTCGCTGCGCTTTTTCAGCAAATGCACGGATCTCATTTTCCGGGAAATACACAGATTTATATTTACCAAACGGCACATTGAAATGACCACTTTTGTTATATCGGCACAAGCCATTAAAGCAATGACGATTCAGATATAAAAACCAAACGGCGCGAATAAGCGGGGAACGGCACTCCGGCAACTCTGAGTTAAATTTATCTCTCAACAAATAAAAGCCATGCTCATTATTATAGAACTTAAAAAAATCTCGTGATAATTCTATGAATAATTCAACATTATCTTTAATTTGCTGATACATATTAATCAGATCTGAATTGATATCAGCAATTAAATATTCGTCATAATCGGTATTCATCATGACAGCACAAGAGCCAGCGAACGGCTCTACCAGCCGTCCCCCGGCTGGTAAATGTGGTAATAATTTATCCATGACGCGAGCTTTGCTGCCCGCCCATTTTAAAATTGTTTTATTCATGGCTGTTATTCCCGCTTGAGAAATCACTCTCCGTCAAGAGTGGAACTAGGCATGATGGGCAATGAAAATATCCTTCATCGTCACCCGTTATATTTTCTTGAAAAATCAAATCACTTAATTCAATATCCACATGACAATTATGACAGCAAATCTGCTTTTCAGTATTGCAAGCTGGTTTATTTTCCATTTCACACACTCCGATAATGCTTCTGTTTCAGTTCAATGATTGACTGGCATGTAATACAGCGAGTGACGCCTATTACAGCTTTCCTACGTTCTTCTGAGATAGAATTACCGCAGTCATCACACTCAAAAGCTGAAACACTGGTACAACGGTCAGTCACAGCTCTGATTTGACGCTCTAAAGTGGCGGCAATATGTTTTTCAGCAATATCAACAGAATCAGACATAATGCCACTCCTCCGCCTGACGCTCGATTTCCCGCGCTTCGTCGGTTAACAATAGAGAAGCATTGGCATAATCAAGCTTATGCTTAAGAATGCGCGTTGAGAGTTTGACAAGACGCGCAGAGAAGCGAGCAGCGCAGCATTGCCTTTCGTCCGCGCGTGCGTCGTTGAGCAATTCCAGCAAAGTATTTTCTTCAACTTTGCCGCCAATTTTTATATTTCTCTTTTCGATATTTCTCATTTTCACTTTCCTTTATTTAGGTAACAAAAAGCCGGGCGGGTTTACGCCAGTAAATTAATCATCAATTAACGTGGCATAGATAATCGTTCGGGAAATATGCTAGCCACGACTTTTAAATGATTAATTGTCCGTACTAATGATTTCTTCTCATCATGAGTGAATTCATTAAAGCTAATATCATGTCGGGATTCATGAATACCAGCGAGATTGAAAATAGCAGTCAGAACGCGCTTGTTAAATGCGAAGCTATCCGGCCACTCCCATTTATCCCTCATGAGTGAAATAAACTCGCTCAACTCTTTTTGATTCTCTCCAAAGTGTTGATATCGTATTGCCGATAACTGATTAAGTGCATCGGCCCGGTTTCCCATCGCTATTTCAGCAAAGCGGAATGCTTCTGTATTTGCCATGCCTCCCCCCCCCTTTTTTTTCAAATATAGGGAAGTTTATTTCAGTAAGAAAATAATAGCGGACGCAACATACAACATGACGAGCGGATATAATAAGCCGTCAGTCGGTTTTGGTGACTTAAAGTCTTCGCCAGTCAATTTATATTTATGAGACATCTTTTCGAGTGAGTTCATTAGAATTCCCCGTTGTTGATTTTAATTAATGCTTCGGCGTGTTGTTTAGCAGCTTCCTCAGTTAAATGAATGCATCCGTTGTTAAGATATAAATTGTCAATATCATCTCCGAACCAAGCAAGCTGACCGAATTCATTACGTGACATTGATTCAATAACAGAATAATACTCATCTCCGTTATTTAACTCATAATCAACAGGCTTCGGAAAACTCACTTTTCCGACCGTGATCATTTCAGGCTTGCGGCGATATTTAAATTCTGTGCTCCACGCCGGACTATATAGACATTGTTCCCAGTTGACTGCTTCAATATGAAGCCGTTCCCACATTAACCACGGCTCGTCTGTCTTCAAAGCATCTCGTGCATATTGCATCATTAATTTAGCGTGTACGTGTTTTTTATTTTGTGACATTGCTTAATCCTCTATTTAACAATCTCAGTTCGTAATTTTCACCGGTGCTAATCTTCATGAATGATTCAAAGATTGCTATCACGTCAGAAAGAGACAGCGGGGTTTCGTCTCCCGCATATTGCAGGACATCTGTTATTCGACGCACGATGGTTAAATGAAGATCGGCGCGTTCAATATGTGATAATAATTTTAAATTTGGTAATCCAGAATCAGTTGTTAGACGTTGCATGTTCTCTACTCCTATATAATTACCTGACTTTGTTGATAACATTGTTCTGTTAACAAGAGTTCGCCATTAATGTTTTCAAGGGATACCGATACAACATTGGTAGCGTTATATTTCTTTCCATTATTCATGACTATACATAAACAACTTAATGATGAAACCGGATAACTGTAAGCAATATCACTTTCAATCACTAAAATAGTTTTTTTGTTATGCTGAAACATTAAACATTCCATTTTTCACCTCATACAATCAAACTATTCTCAAGTATTGATCAAATGTTGCTTGGTTTTATCCATATCTGGCACATGGTATTCTGGTGCGTCCATACGACCAAAAAGGTAAGCAAAATGTCTAAAAAAGAAGTACCTATTTATATCCCCGCCGAACTGGAATACATCGAAGCAAATCATCTGGCTTGCCTCCGGTTCCACATCGCCTCAAACCACCACATAAACTACCTAAAGACGGTCAGCTATTTACCGGGCTTACTCTTGAGCAAGCAAAAGACACGGTGAAGTTTCTTCAAGGCTATATTCAACGCGCCGAACTGTTGCAGGGAGCTGCTCAAGAAAATCATACGCATTGATATTAACTATTTGACCGTAAGCCGAGTAAGCAAGGCGGGTACCATGAATAACGGTATCCCCTACTTTATATTTTGTTTTATATACGCTATTCACTGTCTGCTCCTATATAACTGTCTGACCTGACTCATTGCTTGTTCTTTTGAATCAAACTTGCCATATGAATACTCGCCGTCGCTGATCTGGTAGCGAGTGGTTGTATTGATTTTGTTTCTCGGCAACCGGCGAATTGCAAAAGCGCCGTAGGTTTCTGTATGATTGCTGACTGGTTTTAGAATGAGATTGGTGTGATTCATCATTATCACCTCAGCTATTTTTAATAGCATCTTTCAACATTGCTACTAAATTTACTTCGATTTTTTCCTTTGGTTGTTGCTTTGGCCTAATAATAATTCGGCCATCGCTGACCATTCCCCTACATGTATCTACAGGAATACCACTTAAGCGTGAGTATTCATCAATTGATACATACGGAACAGGAACGCTGATATTTATTGTAATGTTTTGCATATCGCCTCTTTAATCCGCTTGAAGTTCGGACTCAATAGCTACCATTCCGGCAAGATGAACAATTCTCGCCATACTAGAAAGTGAGCGACCTTCCTTCTCAGCAAGTATTTCCAGCTCTAGACGCTCATCAGGGGAGAGACGTATCGGTACGGGATTTTTTGATACAAACCCCCTAGGAATACGTGATCGTTGAACATGTTTGACTTGTTTCATATTCATAATGATATATTGTGATCCACTAAGTTCCTGTACAACACAATCTAAGGAAGTTTTATTCTTATGTCAACAACAAAAGAGGCACTATTATTCCTAATTGGCTCTAGGTTGCGTGAAGAAAGGGAAAAAACAGGTAATAGCCAGGAAGCTATAGCATCTGTTTTTGGTATCTCTACGCGCACTTGGGGAAAATATGAGAGAGGGGAAACAATGCCTGATGCAGCAACAATTACTCTTCTTGGCGAGAGATTTGGTATAGATATCTCATATGTACTTACAGGGAGGCGAACCCCTCAAACAAACATAACAAACGAGGAACAGAAGCTAATAGAAAATTATCGTGCGATGGACAGCGCGGCGCAGTTAAATATGCAGGCAGTTAGCGATTCGTTCGCGCAGTCAAAGCCCAAAAAAGAGGCAGGATGATTAATTTTCTGATTGTGATTTACCTCACAATCACTGACTTCTAAATTAGCCCGATTATTTTGCTAAATTAGGGCCGTAGATATTTATTACTTTAATTGCTTTGTATACCTATTGCCAGAAAACCTCAATACTCAATACTCAATACTCAATAAAAGGATACCAACAAAATGAAAATCAAAAAATTCACTCTTAGTTGTTTATTATTAACTTTATCATCTGTCGCTTTTGCAGTGCCCTTTAAGGGTATTACTAAAGATGAATACGGTGATGAATGGGCGTTCAATAGTAACGAAGCACAATTACAGTGTATTTATGGCGGTGCCTTTATCATGGATCTAGACACAAATCGAGTGTATGCGATGACTGGTTTAGCCAATGCATTAGCTAGAAAAGGGAAGTATCCAGCAGAAGACATCAACAACTCAGATTACTGGAAAGATAATCCACACATGCCCGGAGCAAAAATAAGCTTGGGACCTTTTATTGATGCCGCATTAGAACTTTGCAATAAGTGATTGCAATATCAACAGCATTATTAAATGCTGTTGATTAACTTAGGAGATAATTATGACTACTTTTTTGTGGGTACTAGGGACCATCATTGTGTTTTCCATTGGTACATATGCTACCACGGAAGAAAATAAAAAATTAAAAGAGCAAGCAAAAAAAACGGACGAGCAACTAAAAATACAAGATGATCTTATCAGGGGATATAAAAAAGATATTGAAAAAATCACAAATAATCCTATTTCAAACTTCAAATCAGAAAAAGAAATCAGGAGTTATCTCAATTCTCTAAATAGAGAAGAACTTTTAAATCTGCAAGAAATGGTGGATAGAGTCATATTCAGTGATAAAAATGATACCGAAGATACACCCCATGACACTGATATGTGGAATGAATCACAATCCAATGAATTTAAAGAAAATTTATCTGTCATATGGGCTGATAATCCTATCAGTGTAGAATTCAGTTACAGAGACTTAAACAACAATAGAAGTAGGAGAAATGTTTTATTGAATGAGGTTTCGATAAACTCAGAAAGTGAACCATATTTTAATTGCTTCTGTATGAATGCATCTGACAACAGAATATTCAAAGTAAAACGGATAACATCAAAAATCCAATACGCAGGAAAGAAATACAGTAAAGAAGAATTTTTTGATGATATTTTACAATTAAATTCTTGGAAATTTCTATGACAGTAAGAAAATTACAATCCGGCAAATGGATTTGTGAATGCTACCCCAACGGACGAGATGGAAAGCGAGTAAGAAAACAGTTTGCCACAAAAGGGGAAGCACTTTCATTTGATCGTCGCATGACTTCCACAGAACATTTAGACATTAGCGCTGAGAATACTCAAAAGATAAGCGACTTGGTTGATCGTTGGTATGAAATGCACGGGCAAACACTTAATGATGGCAAATCACGCAAAACTAAATTAGATACTTTATGTAAACGATTAGGTGATCCCTTTGCTATTGATTTCGATAAAAATACATTTGCTATTTATCGAGAAGAAAGACTGAATGGTAAATGGAACGCAAAAGGCCGAGAATCACCGGCGCAATCTACAGTTAATAGAGAACAATCATATTTGCATGCCGTATTCTCAGAATTAAAGAGAATGGGTGAATGGGAAAGGGACAACCCTTTAAGTGGCATCAGACAATTCAAGGAAGGAGACCAAGAACTAGCATTTCTGTACCAAGAAGAGATTAAACGCTTGTTGGATGCCTGCGATGATTCCAAAAATAAAGACCTAGGTCATGTTGTACGTATATGTCTTGCAACCGGGGCCCGATGGGGAGAGGCACAAAAATTAACTCAATCCCAAGTAATGAAATACAAAGTAACATTCACAAAAACAAAAAGTAGCAAAAATCGTACAGTGCCAATATCAAAACGCTTATACGATAGATTACCGAAGCGCCGAGGAATTCTGTTTTCGAACTGTTACGACGCCTTTGAAGGAGCATTATCAAGAGCGGGAATAAGCCTCCCGGATGGACAATTAACTCATGTGCTCCGTCATACATTTGCATCACATTTTATGACGCGGGGCGGTAATATTTTAGTGCTACAACAAATATTGGGTCACAGCACTATAAATATGACAATGCGCTATGCACACTTTGCTCCAGAGCATCTCGATTTGGCACTAACTCTCAACCCTTATGATCAGATTGAAGATGACTGATTTCAAGTGGCGACAACATCATATATAGCTCTACATTAATGCACATATATAAAATATAACTAACTGATTTAACTTAACTTATTGTTTCTTAAAATGCTGTGATGGTTTTTAAAATCCCTCGGCCTTAAGGCTGTGCGGGTTCAAGTCCCGCCCTGGGCACCAAATGAAAACTTACTATAAAACAGTGAGTTAGGGAAAAGAAAAGGCCACCGCAAGGTGGCTTTTTTTCGTGATGGAAATCACTATTCACTATATCCTTTCATTATACTCTTTACCTCGGCAGTTCCGGCCATTCAATATCGGGAGACAGCGAAATATTTACTCTATTGAGCATTACCCTGTATTTTTTCCATGTCAGTAAAGCGGATTTTTCTACTTCGGTAGCGATATTTAAATCAACAGCATCTTGCAGTAATGCAATGGATTCATTCGCGTGTCGCAACAGAATTACACGCTGCTGCCCCGCTTGTTCAATCTGATTTGCTTTTAGAGCTACATTATCAGTGACCCATTTTGTGCCATCCCATTTATCAAAATCGGTGGTCGGTTGCTTGAAGGTCAGAGTTTCAGGCAATTCACCCAGTTCAGTGATTTTCTGTTGAATTCGTGTTAACGTGCCGTAAGCTATTTTCCCCCGATAATCAGGGACGATTTCCCAACACTTACCGTCTTCACTGCGACAAACAGCCACATCATCAGAATCGGGAAAGTCTGGTGCATCTAAATAAGAATTCGCTGACAAACTGACACCGAGCATGACATATTCAATATCAGCGTGAGTAAATTCTCTTGTTATTTGATCCGTGTGATAAACTTTTATCCAGCCAGCTTGAATTGCTAATCCGTCTTCACCCAATACGGCGGTTTCATGTTCTAAAGCGTATTTTTGTTCTGTCATTATGCTGCATGCTGCTGCTCTCACTATGTAGTTAAATGCTATATTACGGGGCCTCGATACCCCTATAAATGCGGAATTTGCAATCCAATCTGCCTGAGCTTTATAATATACAGCTTTTACCGAAGTATTTTTATTTTGGGGAATATCCCACTGCAATTTTGCAAACTCATTACGTGAGAGAGTAATCATAAAATTATTAGCCCGATCAACATTCTGTAGCAAATAAGCCCCTTCCTGCCATGACAATATTGAACGAGATGGATCCACATTTCGACCACTGTCCCAGCCACGGATAAATTCTCCCCTTAGATCGGGCAATCTGCCGTCAGGATAAGCTTCTGCTAACTTTGGGTACTGTAATTTATTGAAAAATGCACCGTTACAAACGAGATAGTTGATAGGTGGATAGGGTAACGGCCACGGAATGGGGGAACCCACAGGGATATTAATTTCTTCACGTAATGAATTTATTATTTCCTGAGCAAGTTTTTGTGTAACAGCCAATGTATTGCTATTGCCAACCTCATTTGTAAGTTGAACAATACCTTTCTGTGTTAATGAGGCATCAGGAACCTTTGTTTTTTGTTCCAGTGCTCTATTTAATTGAGCGTTGAGTTTCTCTATATTCCCATCATCCAGAACATCATTGCCAGAGTGTGTGGCGATAAAATTAGCGACTACAGAAGATATCGTGGACGACTGACGTAATGCCTTATTTAGCATATCAGTAGTAATACCATCTTGTGGAAACCCAGTCTGCAAATTCTGATTTTCTTCATATTTTTCTTGGCTAATTACATTAGCATTATCACCAATAGAAAAAGCTTTAAAATCATTTTTTTTACTCATGTATTTACTCCTTAAACAAAAAATATCTTTTATAATCAATATACTTAATTACTGTAAAAATAATCTGTCTGCAATTCATTTAAATTAAAGTCTAGTTCAGAAAGGAGAGTAATACAGCATTCCTATTTATTAGGAGATTGACTGTTTTTATATAATTAGCAACAATAAGTAATTAAATATTTTAGAATGAAAAACATGCCCAAACCATTTATATTTAACATCTGAAAACCATTTTGCTCTTATAATATTAATCAACATTGACCTTCCTTATTCTATGACAATTAGTCTATTATTGATGCATACTCCCAAAAATTATCCATAATTAATATTATATTTCTACTCGGAAAAACTGTTAATACAACGCTTCAATTCTATAGCCCATTTCCTGATCATTGGCAGTTTTTAATAATATTTAAAATTTCCTCTAATACATTATTAACCTTGCTAACTATTAGCATTGTTATTTTTCAAAACCAGTATGCTCATAAAGGTTTTCTTTTTTTACTAAAAACAACAAACAAAATACAATAAATACTTTAAAAATAAAGTTTTGCTTGCTATAAAAATAAAAGCCTCGCTTATATATTTAAGGCATGAAAACAATGCACGAAAGAATCAAGCAAGCTCGGCTTGCAAAAAAATTAACTCAAGCTGAACTAGCAGATATGCTTGGCGTTACTCCACAGTCTGTACAACAGTGGGAATCAAACACAGAACCAAGAAAATCGAGGCTAACAACATTAGCATCTATCCTTGGCGCTGATGTGAACTGGCTTTTATTTGGCGAAACACTCAAAAAGGGTGCGGACCAAGTTCCACCTGATAGCGAGGCGCAATGGGACAACAACATGCTACTAGATGGCGATGAGGTGAAGGTGCCGTTCTTAAAGGATATTGAATTCTCATGCAGCAATGGTGGGTGTATTGATGCGGATTATAACAGCTTTAAGTTAAGATTTTCCAAAGCAACATTAAGAAAAATTGGCGCCCCAACTGACGGCTCTACAATTATTTGTTTTCCTGCCAAGGGCGACAGCATGGAGCCAGTTATCCCGGATGGAACAACAATAGCAGTAGATATCTCTAATAAGAAAATTATTGATGGAAAAGTGTATGCGATTGAACAGGATGGATTAAAGCGTCTTAAATGTCTTTACAGACGCCCGAGAGGAAAATTACTTATCAGAAGTTATAACCGTGATGAATACGAAGATGAAGTTGCAGATGAAGATCAAGTGAACATCATCGGGAGAATGTTCTGGTATTCCGTTTTAGATTATTAAGGTTATGGAATGGACAATTTTAAGATAAAAATAAAACATCATGTTGACCACGTTAAGAGTGCGGGCCAACACTGCACCACCGAAGAAACAACTAAGCAAGCATTAATATTACCTTTTTTAGATATTCTTGGGTTCAGTCCGTATGACCCTCAAAAAGTTAAAGCCGAATACGGAGCGGATTTCCCCGGGTTAAAAGCAAATGAGCGGGTTGATTATGCCTTGTTTTGCCAAGGTGTCCCAGTTATGTTTATTGAAGCAAAGGGATACAGCGAAAAGCTAGATAACCACTGTCCTCAGTTATCCAGATACTTTAATTCTACTCCAGAAGTGACTATTTCAGCAATTACAAATGGATTAGAGTGGCGTTTCTTTACCGATTTAAAACAAAAAAACGTAATGGACCCTACCCCATTCTTACGCATTAAAATGGATGAAGTTAGCGATGCGGATGTAGGCCAGCTCTATCGATTTAGACACGATAAATTCAAACCGGAAGCACTAAGAACGCTTGCAGAGGAAAGTGTTTACTTATCCGCTTTTACTAAAACCATCAGCACTAGCTTAAGAGATGTTGATAGTGAATTTGTGAGATACGTTGCCAATCGATCTAATGTCGAACGCCAACTAAATCAGCGCTTTATTGAATCAATCACCCCGTTGGTAAAACAAGCTGTTGAGAAATCTGTCAGCGCAATGGTGGTTTCCGGTCTTTCAAATAAACATGTTCCAATTGATGGAGTTCAAGACGAGATAGAACCTCAAGAGAATCCGAAAGAACCAGATGAGATAGTAGATCTAGATAACCCTAATATTGTCACCACTAAAAACGAATTAACTCTATATGAAAAAGCAAAATCAATAGTCGGGGATTCTGTTGATTTGCAATACAAGGATACAGAATCTTACTTTGGTATCCTTTATCAAGGAAAATCAAATAGATGGATAATAAGATACTTTGACAAGAAGAATAAACCTTATATCCAAATACCTATTGAGCTAACTGATATATTAGCCAACGAAGTTAATAGAGCTGGATTATCTGCTAATAACTCAAGAATATTTATAGAAGCTCCAGAAGATATATTGAGGATAACAGGTATTATCCTTGATGCTTTTGAGTTTGTTAAAAACGACGATAACTTTAGAAAGAAAGCATAATAATTATACCAGCCACCACTCGGTGGCTTTTCTGTCCCATATCCTTCACTATCATCTAAGAATGTCTAAGCAGTCACATTTCTAACAATCAATAAAAATAAACCCACCTTAAAAACAAGTATTACTTGTTTTCATAAACCAATACTTGTATACCCTAATCATCTTAATGACTCGCCACCATTTAGAAGAGCATATCCACAAGTCTGAGGAAAACAACGTAGCATTGTTTTTCTAAGCTGCCTGTATGGCAGTGCACTGTTACATATTAACTCCAACTCACTGACTATCAAAGAATATATTTATCAAAAGCAAAAAAACCCTTTTTTATGAGAGAAATTAAATTTCATTAAAAATCAATGAATTATAGTTGGTCATTAAAAAAGGGTAAAATTTAGGTTCGGGGAAATATCATTTTTTCAGTTACATTTTACCCTTTGCAGCCAACATGCTTGTCCATCAACAAGCAAAATTCCCATATCCTAGGATGCTTCTATATTCTGGCTATCAAGCGTATTTTCAGCCATTACTCTGCTCTCACTATGTAGCTAAATGCGATATTGCGAGGTCTTGATACCCCTATATAAGTTGCAGTGGTGGTCCAAGTCCCAGGGCCTGCTGTAGCAGCCCTAGCCCTTAATGAAATGGTTTTATTTTGCGGAATATCCCACTGTAATGCCACACGATCATTACGTGAAAAATTAACAACATTATCAGCTCCACCAGCTTCCTGTAGTAAATAAGACCCCTCCTGCAACTTCAATAATGAACGTTCTGGATCTATCCCTCGACCATCATCCCATCCGCGGATAAATTCGCCCCTTAAATCAGGTAATCTACCGTCAGGATAAGCTTCCGCCAACTTCGGATACTGCAATCTATTAAATGCTGAACCATTACAAGCGAAATAACCAAACGGTGGATGAGGTAACGGCCACGGAATAGGAGAACCAACAGGAATTTCATTGGCTGTTTTAATCCGATTATCTATCTCTTCGCGGGTATATTCACGTAATGAATTTATGACTTCCTGAACAAGCTTTTGTGTAACCGCCAATGTGTTGCTATCGCCAATCACATTTGTAAGCTGAACAACGCCCTTTTGTGTTAATGAAGCACTGGGAATGTCTGTTGTAATTTTTTGCTCTAGCGCTTTATTTAATTGATCGGTGAGTTTGGCTATGTTGCCATCATCCAGAACATCATTGCCAGATCGTGTCGCGATAAAATCAGCCACGACAGATGATATGGTTGACGCTTGACGTAATACCTTATTTAACAAGTGAGTGGGAACATTATCTGGTGTAAATCCACTCTTCAAACTTTGGTTTTCTTCATATTTTCCTTGATTTACCACATTCGCATTATCACCAATAGAAAAAGCCTTAAAATCATTCTTATAACTCATGTACTTTCTCCTAAAATTAAATAATATTATTTTATAATCAATATATTAAATTATTGTAAAAGCAATCCCTCTTGCAATTCGCGCCAATCAAGTCTAGTTCAGAAAAAGAATAATGCAGTGTTTTTATTACTTACAAGGTTAATTATTTTTATATAATTGCTAGCAATCAGTAATTCAACATTAGAAACTACATCCAGAAATTTATCTATTAATACCAATTCAGTATCACTATTGACACTTTAATTACTGATAATTTAAAAATTTCCAACTTTAATTAATACGATTTGAGCAAGAGCAATACCAAACTTATGATCTTTCCAGTACGTTGCTGTTCCTACCGCAATATCAGCGTTGGCAACAATTGAAATTGTGCCTGTGTTTACTGAATTTACGTCATTTGCACTTGACGGTGGTTTTTTCTTGGGATTCACTTGTATTTCGTCAACAAAAATTCACATAGCTAGGTTTGCCAAATCGATTTATTTGGCTAAATTCAACATTTTTAATATAATCCATGTCTGAAAAATGATACGGCTAATCAGTGCAAGGTATTGATAAAAAAATGAACACGGTGTTATCACATAAAGAAGAGCTAAGCCATTTAAAAGCATGTTTACTCAGCGAAGTTATCTGTTCACGGACATCGTTTTCATGGTTCAAAACAATCCATCGAGTCCTTAAATGCCCAGACCGCAGGTTCTATTTCTGGTGGAGAATTGCTAATTATTTATACAGGACAAATAAAGCCAAGAAAATCTCAATTCGTATCAATAGAAATTTAAGAAATAAATATGGATGTGATTTAGGATTAGGCTCCTATATAGGAAAAAATTTACGTATATCTCATTATGTTGGCATTGTTATTTCCCGCACTTGCGTTATTGGTGATAACTTTCATATTTTACAAAATACAACCATTGGCGTTCTTAATGAAGATACTCAAGGGAAAATAAGTATAGGTGATAATGTAAAAATAGGTGCAAACTCTTGTATTATAAGTGATAATATAACAATTGGAGATAATGTCTACATAGGCGCAATGTCATTTGTTAATAAAGATATCCCTGCTAATTGTATTGCATATACACCTAAATCTCAAAATGAGATAAAGATAAAAAAGCAAAAAATAAATAATTGAATATTCCAATTTAAAATGAACAATGGGACTACAATATGTTTTTTAAATATAAATATCTTTTAAAACTAGGTATGCTCTGTAAGCAGAATATAACAAAATCAATATACAGAAATGTATCCAGTAAAAAAATGAAACACAATATGAACTTTTGGCCTCACATAAAGATCTCAAGAAACATTAATGGCAAAATCGACTCCATTTCATTCAATAAGAAAAATATAAACATCAATGAATTCCCAAAAAAATCAGAAAAACCCTTAATCATTATTGCATCTGGACCGTCGGTATCTACCATCAAAACAGATTTTTTTGATGATACCAAATTTGATATTATGGGTGTTAACGGCTCGTATGAATTATCACCAGAAGTGAAATTCAAATACCATGTTATAATTGACCGCACATTCATTCTAAATAGGAAGAATATCGTTTTAAATATATTAAAAGACGATGAATTGATACTCTTCACAACAATGGATTGTCTCAATGATATCTTAATTCATTACAGCTATCTTGAATTAACATGTAAAGTCATTATTATTGAGAACATTGACCAGCCAGTTTATCAAGAGGAAAAAGAACTTTTTGAAATAAAGAGTGATGAAATAATAATACAGAATAGTGTAGCATTCTCATTAAACTTAAATCTCGGATTCTACAACGGAACAACAGTTGCATATTCCGCTCTGCAAATAGCATTGTTTTTGGGCTATAAAAAAATATATTTCGCAGGTCTAGACATGAACAATTTTTCGAAAGCAAGATTTTATGAAACCCAAAATGATCAGCTAGATACCAAATTAAATAATAACTTACATGATTTCATCATTCCTTGTTTCAACCTAGCTCATGAAATAGCAATAAAAAGAGGAGTTAAAATTTATAATCTATCGAAAAATAGCGCTATAAATTCATTTGAAAAGTTAGATTATAGGGAAATTTAAGTAATTATACCCGTCATCTTTCAAGTTGCCTCTTTGTTGGCTGCACTCGCTCACCCCGGTCACATAGTTTGCTATGCTCCCGGGGATTCACTCCCTTGCCGTCGCGATGCATCTTGAAATCCATAGGGTATATAACCATTCATCAATAATTACCATCGAAAAAAATAAGTATTACCAGCTATCATTGAACATTCATAAAAAACACCCTTATTAAATAATTTTTCTGTAAAATAATACCCATAAATATATTTTTTTATTTAAAGTTTTTCTATTAAATAATAAAGAATTTAATTAATAGTTATTTTCCCTTGAAAAACAAATTGTTGTTCTATGCTATAGAATCAAATCATGTTAAGTAGAGTTATTACTTAAATCATTCAGATAATGTCTTAAGTAATCACCAAGGATTTACTATGCAAAATATAAAAAGTAAACTAAACAGTATCACTTTAATCTTAACTTGTACGAAGAATAAAAATAGAGTCATTTAAACATATAAATTATATTTGATAATCTTAAAATATGAACAAGAATTCCTCCACTAAGATAAAACATACTTTGAAACGATGCAGAGTCACTTTGCTAGAAACTCACTCATTTGGAGACCACTACAAGAAAAATAACTACCCTCTTTTACACCCTATATACCCAATGGATTTCAAGATGCATCGCGACGGCAAGGGAGTGAATCCCCGGGAGCATAGCAAACTATGTGACCGGGGTGAGCGAGTGCAGCCAACAAAGAGGCAACTTGAAGGATAACGGGTATAAATATTGATCACTTAGGGTTGCCGAGTATTATAAACTTATCATCACTATAATAGGTCTTAATCATGAAAAAAATTAATGGAACATATATTTCATCACAAATAATAAACACGATGGAAGCAAGCAATGAACCGTGGGGAATCAAAGATAAAAATTCACGCTTTATTTATGCTAACCTGGCCCTAAGATCTATTCAAAACATTCCAACGTCATTTGATTATGAAGGGCTTTTTGATGACGAACTTCCCTGGAGTGGAGCGGAGTTTGCGAAAGAATTTATTGATCATGATAAAATTGTAATAACAAAAGGGAAAAGAATCTGTTCACTTGAAACATATACATATGGAAAAGGAAAAATCTTATCGTCTTACTTCCAAGAAAAATTACCACTATATAACGATGCAAAGGAATGTATAGGCATATTTTTTCATGGATGGAAAGCCAAAGATTTTTCATTAATTAACTTACATCAATATTATAACGAGCTGCCCACTTCTATTATATTTCACCCACCAACAGATTCTTTTACCCAACGTGAATGGGATATTATTTTCTTCTTTTTACAAAAATACACCAGGAAACAGATTGGAAAAATATTAAATATCTCTTACCGTACAGTTGAATCCCATATAACCAATATATATCACAAGATAGGTGTTGACTCCAACCAACAACTGGAAGAATACTGTCTCATCAACAATTTTAAACGCTATGTACCCGAAAAATTTTTACTATCTTAATGATTTTATTTACTATTTTTTAATCATAAAAAGCATGATTAAATAGTTTATCGCTGTCGGTATAATACAATCTTACCATCAATGGATGGTAAGATTATTTCAAATTATACCGGCATAATTTTCATATATTAAAAATATCAGTTACATAAACAGCTTAATGCCTATTTAATTTTTAGAAAAAATAATTATTTCCTGTTACATTTCCTCATATTTGAAATTCACATCTTAAATAAATTTAAATTTAATTAAAAGAAAGAATTAGCCATTTCTCTCTATTATAAAACACAGCTATTTTAAATATCATAAACAAATAAATCATTTAAATAATCACCTAAATAATAAAATGTCATATTAACTATAAATTACAACAAAAATAATACCATTATTGAACTAATTTACCTGTGTAAAAAAGGCAATAATTTCCAATAAAAATAATTATTTATCAAAAATCCCCCTCCCTATTCTCTACCAATATCACAATTTTCCTAAGAATTAGGATATTGAAAGATTTTTAACTGGTAAATTACCTTCATCTATTGTAGAAAACACAGTTAATTATAGTAAGAAAATTTACCCAAAATTAAATCTACAATGTCATATACAACTAAACAATTCTCGTAATAAAAATAACCATAATAATTATTTTATGAAAAAGCCTGTTATTGCTGGTAATAAAGTATTAAACTGACAATATGATTCAAACATATCACGACTTAAACCCAAAATAGGTAAAAAGGAACTATAATATGAGTAATCACATAACTATATCATCTCAAGTTATTAATACACTGGCAGTAAGCAACGAGCCTTGGGGAATTAAAGATAAAAATTCATGCTTTATTTACGGTAATCTAGCATTAAAATCTCTTCAGAACTTTTCAAATTCATTTGAATTTGAAGGGGTCTATGAAAATGAACTTCCTTGGGATAGCGCTAAATTTGCGGAACAATTTATTAATCATGACAAAAAGGTAATAGAAAAACAGCAGAGAATATGTTCAATCGAAACCCATATATTTGGCAAAGAGAAAATCCTATCGTCTTACTTTTTCGAAAAATCACCTTTTTACCATAAAGATGGAGATTGCATCGGAGTCATATATCATGGTTGGAAAGCACAAAACTATTCATTATCCTATTTACATCAATACCACAACAAACTTCCCGCCTCAATTATGCTGCAACCACCAACTGATCTTTTTACTCAACGTGAATGGGATGTCATTTTCCTCTTTTTACAGAAAAATACCAGAAAGCAGATTGGACGGATACTGAATCTAGCCTATCGCACTGTTGAATCTTATATGACTCGGATATACCGTAAGATAGGGGTTAATTCCAGCCAACAACTGGAAGCGTATTGTCGAGCCAATAATTTCAATCACTATATACCGGAAAAGTTTTTATTGTCTTAGATTACGTATTTATTCCTAGTTTTTTCATGTTGTTCTTATTCATTATTAATGGAGAAAATAACCCGCCCTGTTGGAATATTTTATTTAAAAATATTATATACCCTATGGATTTCAAGATACATCGCGACGGCAAGGGAGCGAATCCCCGGGAGCATAGCGAACTATGTGACTGGGGTGAGCGAGTGCAGCCAACAAAGAGGCAACTTGAAAGATGACGGGTATATAGCAAACAGAATCTTACCATCCCTCTTAAAAGCCAAATACATCCCTTCTTTAATCATATCCAAAGTGATATCAGGATCTCCTGGGTATCCTGTTGGCTTGGTCTTATAAGGAATTAACCCTTTATCAAAAATTTCCTGATAAGACTTACCCAAGAAATTAATCAATGCTTCAATGTTGGCCGCCATTA
Source organism: Photorhabdus sp. RM71S (assembly GCF_042879355.1). Taxonomy (NCBI): domain Bacteria; kingdom Pseudomonadati; phylum Pseudomonadota; class Gammaproteobacteria; order Enterobacterales; family Morganellaceae; genus Photorhabdus; species Photorhabdus sp. RM71S. Next base: position 29,553 of record NZ_JBHFKV010000019.1, read on the forward strand.
TTTGTATAACTCCTGTTCCTGATTAAGTTTGTGCATTCATAATTACCGGTAGTCGGATTCAATCTCATCATACGAACTGGCACTTTATCCAAACCACTTTCCGGGCTAACGTGATAGCCCTGAACCGTCATCCTTCCGCTTTTTTCATCTCTGATCCAACGAAAGCGAACACGAGTCGGCGCTTTACCGGACCGTTCCGCAATTTCACTCAGGTGATACCGATCTAAATAGTCCTCTTCGCCTTGATTTAGCTCCGATGAATAAAACAGTCCCATTAATCCGACTGTCAACAGATTCGGTGCCGCCAGCCAGCGCCCAGCACTGGTAACGCCACCACCAACGTAACGCATCACCAATGCTTCACCGTCCGCTATCGCACCGCGAGCAATGGCGGCCACAGCGGTAACGGCGGCTTCGGCCTTATCTTTGCTACCGCTAAACCACCGCTTATACCACGGTAATTTTTTATCCTGCGGCTTATCCGGTTTGGCGGGTATTTCTTGCCCTGTGGAGGCTGTTCAGGCTCTTGTGCCGTGACCGGCGCAGGAGATGACGGCACCTGATATATCGCTATCCTGCCAAAATTATTTGCCGGTTCAGTCTCCGTACCGGCATCAGTACAACCTTTGGCCCGTTGGCGGGATTTGGCAAATACCGGGATCGGAGGCGGAAGCTCCTGCGTTACTGGTGGAGGACTGGGCTGAATATCCCTCACTTCCTTCACCGGTGATGAGAAGTTCTGCGCCGCCATTACCGCTTGTTGACGAGGCTGATCCTGCTTCTCATAGCTGTCCATCTCAGAATTAATAAACCGGGCCCGACAGGGGAAAGCGCTGACACTATCCAGTGTGCCGGCCAACTTTCGCCCCATGTCAAACATATCGGATACACCACCGACAATGATGTAAGTACCGGGATGCTTACCACAGGTAACCTTATCCCCTTCGCGAGCCGTTGCGCGTCCATTAAATGTCATGGTGTGGTCACCAGTAATAATCTGTCCGCCACAGGTGGTTTTGTCACCAACCAGCAGGAAATATCCTATTGCCATCTATTCACTTTTCCATTGACTTACCACATGAAGCATGGGTTTAACTAAAATCATTGACATATTATTACCACTTAAGTGTTAAGCGATGATCAATAATGCAACAAATTTAAGTTAAAAAATATAGGAATATTCTGAAGTTAATGAAAATCAGGTCAAATTTTTACCTCCGGCGTTACCTCGCCGGCACTGTCAAAGCAGAAAATCATTGATACAAACTGCGGGATATGGGGTAAGAACCTGATTGTAACAAACATCTAAGTGGAACTTGAAATGCAACTTTATATCTCGGACTATACCATTTTAAGTAAGTTTTTTATTTAATTATTCTTCGATAATTTAATTTTATAGAATTTACCTAACCTTAATTTTATTTAAGAATAGCCATTGTCCGCAGTAGGCAAATTCAAACTCGGTTTTTAGATTGAAAACTCTATTTAGTTGATTATTCTGATAATTCCAAAATATGGTTTATCTAATTACAATGCTCTACATACGCCGTTTAAAAAGCATTCTTTAATTGATCGAATATTATTCCGATTAAATGCCATTTTTTCGCCATTATTCCGCTCCAAAAATAACACCTTCTTTTTCATCCTATTACCTATCATCGTTATAACAACCACTCCCTCACGCTTTGGTTAATGACAGAAAATTTTTGATCTACGTCACTTAATTACTCATGATTTAAAAAGCTTATTCATTAATTTTGCTGTTTAGTAAGTAAACTAAAATGTTTTTATACAAAATAGTATTTTTAGTTATATTCGTTAATGTTAAAAGTATCATTATATAACAATAAAAGTCTTAATTAATAAATATATGTATTTTGACGAGCAAGTTATTATATTCTATTATATTACCAAGGAATTTTGAGTATAATTAGTTAACAAACATGTCAGATAACAACTGAAATAATCGTTCAGGAGTCACCAATGCAACATATAAAAAACAGACCTAATAATATCACCCCACAATTAATTCATATGTGGGAAAACAGCGATGAACCTTGGGGGGCCAAAGATCTCCAATCAAGATTTATTTACGCCAATTCCGCTTTTTATCAACTACACAATTTGCCTGAAGATTTCGATATTACCGGGCTTACAACAGGTGAATTACCCTCACCTATTGCAGAATATGAAAAAGAATTCCACCGTCAGGATCAAAAAGTTCTTCAAACTATGCAACGCGTTAGTTCACTAGAAACGCATCCATTTGAAGAATATAAGATTAAGCAAATCTATCTTTGTAATAAATACCCACTTTGTGATGAAGATGGCAATTGTATTGGGATCACTTTTCATATGTGCAAAACCCAAAACTTTTCTACTGCTTACTATTATGATAAAACCCCTCCGGCAACGTTGGAATTTATCGCCCCTAATGACAAATTGACACAAACTGAATGGGAAGTTCTCTTTCTAACTCTGCGCTCATTAGATGAAGAGAAAATCGGTGAAGAGTTAATGATAAGTGCCGAAGATGTGGTTAATCATATTCAGTCAATTTACCAAAAATTCAATTTATCATTACACGAAGAATTGAAAGATTTCTGCAAAGAAAATAAACTTGACGTTTATATTCCCGCAAGATTTGTCACTATAGGTAGTATGGAATTGAATTGATTATAAAATTAAAAATCTAATTTTAAGGTTAGAAAAATAGGGGTAATAATATGGACAATAAACTAATTATTTCATCTCAAGTTATTAATACATTGAAGAAAAGTAATGACCCGTGGGGAATAAAGGATAAAAACTCATGCTTTATTTATGGTAATTTGGCATTAAAATCTCTTAAGAATTTTTCAAGTTCATTTGAATTTGAAGGGCTTTATGATGATGAATTACCTTGGGATGGGGCCGAATTTGCCAAAGAATACATCGCTCATGATCAAAAGGTGATGGAAAAAGAAGAAAGAGTATGTTTGCTTTTAACACATACTTTTGGAAAAGAACAAATCCTTTCGTCTTATTTTTTTGAAAAATACCCTCTTTATCATGAAGACGGAAGCTGTATGGGAACGATATATCATGGTTGGCAAGCCCAAGATTTCTCATTCACCCGGCTATTTCATGGAAAATTGCCAGCCAATATTATGTTTCAACCACCGACCGATCTCTTTACTCAACGGGAATGGGATGTTATTTTTCTGATGTTACATAAATATACCAGTAAGCAAATCGGTAGAATGTTAAATATTTCCTATCGTACGGTTGAAACCCATATCTCACGCATATATAAACGACTTGGTCTTCATTCTACTCGTCAATTAGAAGATTATTGTCGCACCAATGATTATGATCTCTATGTACCAGAAAGGTTTGTGCATCCAGAAAGCAGAATATTTCCTTAATCCTTAGATTAAAAGGAGTTATCACTAGTATGAAGAAGAACTATGTCATCTCTCCTCAGATTATTAATACAATGGCGATGAACAATGACCCGTTGGGAATAAAGGATAGTTCTTCAGACTTTATCTACGGCAATGCAGCTAAAAAAAATTTATTCATAATTTTAAAAAATTATTTGATTATGAAGGGTTTTATGATCATGAACTATCTTAGGGTTTGGGGTAGTCGTGAGTTAAATTGATTATAAGATTAAAAATCTAATTTTAAGGCTAGAAAGAGGAATGATAACATGGAAAATGAATTAATTATTTCATCTCAAGTTATTAATACAATGGAACAGAGTAATGATCCTTGGGGAATAAAAGATGAAAATTCATGCCTTATTTATGTTAATTTGGCATTAAAATCTCTTCATAATGTTTCAAATTCTTTTAACTATGAAGGGCTTTTCGATTATGAAATTCCTTGGAATGGTGCTGAATTTGCTAAAGAACACGTGACTCAAGATAAAATAGTGATGGAAGAAGAAGAAAGAATATGTTCACTCGAAACACATCTATTTGGGAAAGAACAAATTCTGTCATCCTATTTTTGTGAAAAATATCCTCTTTACCACGAAGACGGAAGCTGTATGGGAACGATATTTCATGGTTGGCAAGTCCAGGATTTCTCATTCACCCGGCTATTTCATGGAAAACTTCCGGCGTCTATATTATTTCAACCACCGACCGATCTTTTTACTAAACGGGAATGGGATGTTATTTTCCTGATGTTACACAAATATACCAGTAAACAAATCGGTAGGATGTTAAATATTTCCTATCGTACGGTTGAAACCCATATCTCACGCATATATAAACGAATGGGTCTTCATTCTAGTCGTCAATTAGAAGAATATTGTCGCACTAATGATTATGATCTCTATGTACCAGAAAGGTTTGTGCATCCAGAAAGCAGAATGTTTCCTTAATTCTTAGATTAAAAGGAGTTCTCACTGATATGAAGAAGAACTATGCAATATCACCTCAGATTATTAATACAATGGCGATGAACAATGACCCGTTGGGAATAAAGGATAGTTCTTCAAACTTTATCTACGGCAATATAGCTAAAAAGAATTTATTCATAATTTTAAACAATTATTTGATTATGAAGGGTTTTATGATCATGAACTACCCTAGGGTTTGGGGTAGTCGTGAGTTAAATTGATTATAAGATTAAAAATCTAATTTTAAAGCTAGAAAGAGGAATGATAACATGGAAAATGAATTAATTATTTCATCTCAAGTTATTAACACAATGAAGCAAAGTAATGAGCCTTGGGGAATAAGAGATAAAAACTCATGTTTTATTTATGGTAATTCAGCTACAAAAAAATTTATTCATAACTTTAAAGAGTCATTTGATTATGAAGGATTTTATGATCATGAATTGCCCTGGGATGGGGCCGAATTCGCCAAAGAGTACATCGCTCATGATCAAAAAGTGATAGAAAAAGAAGAAAGAGTATGTTCACTTATAACATGTTCATTTGGAAAAGAACAAATTCTTTCGTCTTATTTTTTTGAAAAATACCCTTTTTATCATGAAGACGGAAGCTGTATAGGAACAATATATCATGGTTGGCAAGCTCAGGATTTCTCATTCACCCGGCTATTTCATGGAAAATTGCCAGCCAATATTATGTTCCAGCCACCGACTGATCGCTTTACTCAACGGGAATGGGATGTTATTTTTTTGATGTTACACAAATATACCAGTAAGCAAATCGGTACAATGTTAAATATTTCCTACCGTACGGTTGAAAACCATATCTCACGCATATGTAAACGAATGGGTCTTCATTCTAGTCGTCAATTGGAAGAATATTGTCGCACCAATGATTATGATCTCTATGTGCCAAAAAGATTTGTGCAACCTGGAAGCAGAATGCTCCCTTAACCCTTAGATTAAAAAGGAGTTCTCACTAATATGAAGAAGAAATATGCAATATCACCTCAGATTATTAATACAATGGCGATGAACAATGACCCGTTGGGAATAAAGGATAGTTCTTCAAACTTTATCTACGGCAATGCAGCTAAAAAAAAATTTATTCATAATTTTAAACAATTATTTGATTATGAAGGGTTTTATGATCATGAACTACCCTAGGGTTTGAGGTAGTCGTGAGTTAAATTGATTATAAGATTAAAAATCTAATTTTAAAGCTAGAAAGAGGAATGATAACATGGAAAATGAATTAATTATTTCATCTCAAGTTATTAACACCATGCAGCAAAGTAATGAACCTTGGGCAATCAAAGACAAAAACTCATGTTGGATTTTTGGTAATTTGGCATTCAGACAAATCCAAAATCTCCCAGATTTATTTGATTATGAAGGGAAATATGATACTGAACTCCCTTGGAGCGGGGCTGAATTTGCAAAAGAATTCGTTATTCACGATAAAAATGTTATGAAACAAGAGAAAAGAATATGTTCACTTGAAACACATACATATGGGAAAGATAAATTTCTATCATCTTATTTTTCGGAAAAATATCCAATATATAATGATGAAAATGAATGTATCGGTCTCTTTCTCCATGCATGGAAAGCCCAAGATTTCTCAATTACTCGACTATTTCATGGAAAACTTCCCGCATCTATATTATTTCAACCACCGACCGATCTCTTTACCCAACGGGAATGGGATGTTATTTTCCTCCTATTACACAAATATACCAGTAAGCAAATCGGTAGGATGTTAAATATTTCCTACCGTACGGTTGAAACCCATATCTCACGCATATATAAACGAATTGGTCTTCATTCTAGTCGTCAATTAGAAGAATATTGTCGCACTAATGATTATGATCTCTATGTACCAGAAAGGTTTGTGCATCCAGAAAGTAGAATGTTTCCTTAATCCTTAGATTAAAAGGAGTTATCACTAATATGAAGAAGAACTATGTCATCTCCCCTCAGATTATTAATACAATGGAGCAGAGTAATGAGCCTTGGGGAATAAAAGATAAAAACTCATGCTTTATTTATGTCAATCAGGCATGTAAACGTCTTCAAAATATTTCAAGTTCTTTTGACTATGAAGGGATTTATGAACATGAATTACCCTGGGATGGCGCCGAATTTGCCAAAGAATACATGGTTCATGATCAAAAAGTCATGGAACAAGAAAAGAGAATATGTTCACTCGAAACACATTTATTCGGAAAAGAACAAATTCTGTCATCCTATTTTCTTGCAAAATATCCTCTCTATCATGAAGATGGTAACTGTATGGGCGTGATATATCATGGTTGGCAAGCTCAGGATTTTTCATTTACCCGACTATTTCGTGGAAAACTTCCAGCATCTATTATGTTCCAGCCACCGACTGACCTTTTTACTCAACGGGAATGGGATGTTATTTTCCTTATGTTACACAAGTATACCAGCAAGCAAATCGGTACAATGTTAAATATTTCCTATCGTACGGTTGAAAACCATATCTCACGCATATGTAAACGAATTGGTCTTCATTCTAGTCGTCAATTGGAAGAATATTGTCGCACCAATGATTATGATCTCTATGTACCAGAAAGATTTGTGCATCCAGAAAGCAGAATGTTTCTTTAACCCTTAGATTAAAAAGGAGTTCTCACTAATATGAAGAAGAACTATGCCATCTCCCCTCAGATTATTAATACAATGGAGCAGAGTAATGAGCCTTGGGGAATAAAAGATAAAAACTCATGCTTTATTTATGCTAATCAAGCTAATTATCGCGTTCAAAATATTTCACGTTCCTTTGATTATGAGGGGCTTTATGATTATGATCTTCCCTGGGATGGAGCTGAATTTGCTGAAGAGTACATGACCAATGATAAAATAGTAATGGAAAAAGAAGAAAGAATATGTTCACTTGTAACACATAAATTCTTCAAAGAGCAAATTCTGTCGTCTTACTTCTTTGAAAAATACCCTCTCTATCATGAAGACGGAAGCTGTATAGGAACAATATATCATGGTTGGCAAGTTCAGGATTTCTCATTCACCCGGCTATTTCATGGAAAATTGCCAGCCAATATTATGTTCCAACCACCGACTGATCTCTTTACCCAACGGGAATGGGATGTTATTTTCCTCCTATTACACAAATATACCAGTAAGCAAATCGGTAGGATGTTAAATATTTCCTACCGTACGGTTGAAACCCATATCTCACGCATATATAAACGACTTGGTCTTCATTCTAGTCGTCAATTAGAAGAATATTGTCGCACCAATGATTATGATCTCTATGTGCCAGAAAGGTTTGTGCATCCAGAAAGCAGAATGTTTCCTTAATTCTTAGATTAAAAGGAGTTCTCACTGATATGAAGAAGAACTATGCAATATCACCTCAGGTTATTAATACAATGGAGCAGAGTAATGAGCCTTGGGGAATAAAAGATAAAAACTCATGCTTTATTTATGCTAATCAAGCATGTAAACATGTTCAAAATATTTCAAGCTCTTTTGATTATGAGGGGCTTTATGATTATGACCTTCCTTGGGATGGGGCCGAATTTGCTAAAGAATATATGATTCATGATAAGATAGTAATGGAAAAAGAAGAAAGGATGTGTTCACTCATAACACATGTACATGGAAAAGAACAAATTCTGTCATCCTATTTTTTTGAAAAATATCCTTTTTATCATGAAGACGGAAGCTGTATAGGAACAATATATCATGGTTGGCAAGCTCAGGATTTCTCATTCACCCGGCTATTTCATGGAAAATTGCCAGCCAATATTATGTTCCAGCCACCGACTGATCGCTTTACTCAACGGGAATGGGATGTTATTTTCCTGATGTTACACAAGTATACCAGTAAGCAAATCGGTATGATGTTAAATATTTCCTACCGTACGGTTGAAAACCATATTTCACGCATATGTAAACGAATTGGTCTTCATTCTAGTCGTCAATTAGAAGAATATTGTCGCACCAATGATTATGATCTCTATGTGCCAAAAAGATTTGTGCAACCTGGAAGCAGAATGCTCCCTTAACCCTTAGATTAAAAGGAGTTCTCACTAATATGAAGAAGAACTATGCCATCTCCCCTCAGATTATTAATACAATGGAGCAGAGTAATGAGCCTTGGGGAATAAAAGATAAAAACTCATGCTTTATTTATGCTAATCAAGCATGTAATCGCGTTCAAAATATTTCACGTTCCTTTGATTATGAGGGTCTTTATGATTATGATCTTCCCTGGGATGGTGCTGAATTTTCTGAAGAGTACATGACCAATGATAAAATAGTAATGGAAAAAGAAGAGCGAATATGTTCACTTGTAACACATAAATTTTTTAAAGAACAAATTATATCGTCTTACTTCTTTGAAAAATACCCTCTCTATCATGAAGACGGAAGCTGTATAGGAACAATATATCATGGTTGGCAAGTTCAGGATTTTTCATTCACCCGGCTATTTCGTGGAAAATTGCCAGCCAATATTATGTTCCAACCACCGACTGATCTTTTTACCCAACGGGAATGGGATGTTATTTTCCTGATGTTACACAAATATACCAATAAGCAAATCGGTATGATGTTAAATATTTCCTACCGTACGGTTGAAAACCATATCTCACGCATATGTAAACGAATGGGTCTTCATTCTAGTCGTCAATTAGAAGAATATTGTCGCACCAATGATTATGATCTCTATGTGCCAAAAAGATTTGTGCAACCTGGAAGCAGAATGCTCCCTTAACCCTTAGATTAAAAGGAGTTCTCACTAATATGAAGAAGAAATATGTCATCTCCCCTCAGATTATTAATACAATGGAGCAGAGTAATGAGCCATGGGGAATAAAGGATGAAAATACACGCTATATTTATGTCAATCAGGCATGTAAACGTCTTCAAAATATTTCAAGCTCTTTTGACTATGAAGGGCTTTATGAGCATGAATTGCCCTGGGATGGCGCCGAATTTGCCAAAGAATACATGGCCCATGACAAAAAAGTGGTAGAACAGGAAAAAAGAATATGTTCACTTGAGACACATATACATGGAAAAGAACAAATTCTATCATCCTACTTTTTTGCAAAATATCCTCTTTATCATGAAGACGGAAGCTGTGTAGGCATTATATATCATGGTTGGCAAGCCCAAGATTTCTCATTCACTCGCCTATTTCATGGAAAACTCCCGGCGTCTATATTATTTCAACCACCGACCGATCGCTTTACTCAACGGGAATGGGATGTTATTTTCCTGATGTTACACAAGTATACCAGCAAGCAAATTGGTAGAATGTTAAATATTTCTTATCGTACGGTTGAAACTCATATCTCACGAATATATGGAAGAATTGGGGTTCATTCTAGTTATCAATTGGAAGAATATTGTCGCACCAATGATTATGATCTCTATATGCCCAAAAAATTTATCCATCCAAAAAACAGAGTTTTTCTTTAACCTTTAGAATAAAGGAGTTTTGTTAATATGAAAAATAACTATGCAATATCACCTCAAGTTATTAATACAATGGAAATAAGTAATGAACCGTGGGGAATAAAGGATAGTTCTTCAAACTTTATTTACGGTAATTCAGCCACAAAGAGGTTTATTCATAATTTTAAAGAGTCATTTGATTATGAAGGGCTTTATGATCATGAACTGCCCTGGGATGGTGCTGAATTCGCCAATGAGTTTATTCTCCACGATAAAAATGTCATGGTTAAAGGCGAAAGAGTCTGTTCACTTGAAACCCATGTTTTTGGGCAAGAGCAAATTTTGTCATCCTATTTTTGTGAAAAGTTGCCTCTTTATCATGACAATGGTAATTGTATGGGAGTTATGTACCATATGTGGAAGGCTAAAGAGTATTCATTGACCTACCTACATCAATATTATGATAAATTACCGTCATCCATGCTACTCCAACCCCCCTCCGATCTTTTTACTCATCGGGAGTGGGATATTATCTTTCTCTTCTTACAGAAACAGCCCAAAAAACAGATTGGGAAAATATTGAATATCGCCTATCATGAGGTTGAGGAACATATGTCAAGGATATATCGTAAAATCGGGATTTACTCCAGTCAACAGTTGGAAGAGTATTGTCGAGCCAATAATTTTGATCACTATATCCCAGAAAGGTTTTTATTGTCTTAGATTACGTATTATTTCCCAGTTTCTACATACTACCTTTGTTAGTTATTTATTGATAAAATAGACAACCCTATGGAAATATGCTTTGCTTTCAATGATATATTTACATTCAATAATTCAAAAAAGCAATAATTATCTTAAAGGATATTTATGAATAAATCAGGATTTAAAGAAGTCCCTTTTATTACTCGGCAATTAACACATATATGGGACAGAAGCCCAGATCCTTGGTTTGTAAAAGATAAGGAATCCCGCTTTATTTATGCAAATACCAAGTTTATTAAAGTCATTAAGTTACCGGAAAACTTTAATATCATAGGGTATACCGTTGACGAATTACCAATACCTGTTAATGGTTTTGCTCATCACTTTAAAGAACATGATCGCAGGGTCTTAGAATGCATGCAGAAAGTATGCTCTGTCGGCACTTATCCTCAAGGTAATGGTCGGCCACCTAAATCCTATTTTTGCGAAAAATATCCATTGATGGGTGAGGATAATCACTGTATTGGCATTATCTCTCACGCCAGAGAATTAGAGCACTTTACGGTTTATCATTATATTAAAGACAATATACCAACGTCAGCCAGTCTCAGACCACCTAATGATTTGTTAAATGAGAAAGAGTGGATGGTTATTTTTCTATTTTGCTGCGGTATGAATAATAATGAAACATCCATTGAAATGAATGTTTCATGCCACACGGTGGAAAAACATTTTGAAAGTATTTACCAAAAACTATCCGTCAGCTCATTGACTGAGTTACGATTACTTTGCAAAGAAAAGGGGTATGATCTCTATGTTCCACCAAGGTATTTTCTATCAATAGGTCATTTTATATTATAAATAATCGATTTTACTGTTAATTATTAATAATTCTATTAACCATTCAGGTAATAATTAGGGATACAATTAATGACATCGCCGACCTTTACATTAATTCAGGATTTATAAGCCTTGAGCCTTGATATCGATTTCCCCATCTTTTCCTTTAAGAGGGTACTCTCGCCGACACAAGGCGGGAAGGGAGTTTCGACGGGACGTTAGTCCCGTATAGTGTTTCACAACTTCGAGCATCGTCACACGCGCCGGCAAAATGAAAACGAGACCCAAGAACGGGCTTGTTGTCTGCCTCTCATACTGATGGAAAGCGGTATATCGGGAGTGGTTGAGGGTGTAGCAAGGAAGCGGCCTGTGCACAGCTTTGACTCAGGAGCCTTATTACTGTCTCCGCACCACTTCGATTAGGATTTATCCTTATCATCCGTCTCTCTAACGTGGGATCAGATTGACGGAATGTACCAGATAACCGGTAAAACAGTGGCGGAATGTCAAACTTTGATTCAGCGCCCACCGGATATGGCAGTGCACCAAGCTTATGAGCAACATGAAGTACCTGTTCGGCAATCTCATCATAAAACTCCACCAGCAATACTTTCGATTGTGCATTGGCGATAAACGCCTGTTTCACCTGCGGTATGATTCCCTGATTAAGCCGGGCCACTAATGTTTCACTCACCTGTGCCTGCACAGCATGCATCACCGGAGCAAATACTAATCCACGCAATACTTCCAATGCCTGAAATCCCTGTACTTGACTGCCACCGGAATACATACTACGCCGGATGCGCTCTATTGCCGCTTGTTGACCTACCACAACACCGATACCTTGCGGGCCAAACAGTTTAAAGCTGGAGAAAGCCGATAACATAGCCCCCCATTCACAACCGATACGTTCCACTTTCATGGCAGCATAGTTATCGTCAACCAGAACCGGTAGTGATGCAGCATTCAACAGTGATATAACGTCTGCCAGCTCATAAGCATCATCAATTTTCTGCCGCGTGTGTTGTACCAACCCCGCGACCGGTAAATGTTGCAAAATCGCAGCCCGTATTTGTTCGGATTGATTGAAATCGGCCCGCACCAGATGCAAGCCCATTTGCTCGGCAGTAACCGCTGTCGAAGGATATAACGGCGCATCATGAATCAGCAGGCTATCGCCCGCATTAAGTAATGCCGACAACCCACAACGTATTGCCCCAGTTCCCGCCCCTTGTACTAACACAGCAGCCTCAGCAGAAAAGAAATCGGCAATGACCTGTTCAACGCGTTGCGTTATCTGTGGCCGGTTCAATCCCGGCACCAGCCCTAAATCTCCTGTAGTGAGAAAATCCGCACCTGGAAAATAGCGGCAGATAATATCAACTAAACGAAACTGCTTGTGCTGCGCCTGCTCCATATTCAGACTAGGTAATGGATAGGTGTTCAATATCGGCTCTCCCGCATTAATCTATTTTCTCGTGCTTCCCCTCTATTTTTATCATCACAAAATAAAGGGGGAAATTTATACCCTATGGATTTCAAGATGCATCACGACGGCAAGGGAGCAAATCCCCGGAAGCATAGAGAACTATGTGACCGGGGTGAGTAAGTGCCGCCAACAAAGAGGCAGCTTGAAAGATGACGGGTATATTCAATTAGCTGATGCCCAACAGATAGATGACGTTAGCTAGCACACCAACCACAATCGTTGCAATCGGCCCAATCGCCATTTCAACCAAAGGACGTTTAGCCGTACGGTTGAGTAGATAAATACCCGCCACCACCATAAATCCCATGCCCGGCAGAATGGCGTTGGCAGCCATCATTCCCCCCACCAATAAGGCAACTTCTAACATGCGGGTAATAACAGTACGAATATGCTCACCACAAGCTTTGACTCCGGGATATTTATCCAACCAGATAGCAATTCTCGCCAGCAGTTTGATTTCTATAAACATAATCAAACTACCGGCAATGAAGGCAATCCACAGATTATTGGTGACTAACCCGGCGACAAACACGAACTTCATGCCGACCGGGCTATAAACCCCAGTCGCAATGGCTGTCATACCGACTAACGGCACAAAGCTGATCGCTCTGGCAAGCGCCACCAACATGGCGTTAGCCCCTTCCCCCTGCGCCATCAGTTGCAGTGATACCGGACCTTCCGCCAGCAGACTGAGTGACATCGAAGCCGCTACCGCAGTCAAACCACCACTTAATACCAGCAACCAGATGTTATTTTGAATGCGCTGTATCCGCGTGGAGAATAGTCCAACCAGCGTCTCATTCGCACCTTTAGCCGGAGCAGCTCCCTCGCCGGCTTTGGGAGCACGCTGTTTCATAGCAAAGTAGAACATCACAATCATTGATATCAGCAGAGCTATCCCGTTAGGATCCAATTGCACCGGTTTGCTCAGAGCCCCACCAAAACTCAATGATCCTACCGCTTTCGTCGCGATATATCCCACCAATGTCGCAATCAGTACCCATATTCCTTTGCCATATCCGTATTGATAGGCCACAACAATCGCAGGAAACAGTGCAAAGCAGGCTACGATAGGATCGCCAACTTTACTCAGGTTACCCATGAAATTAACCGGCAAATGGGCAAAGATATCGACAACAGATCGTAAACCGGTCATCAAGGCAACGGCATATAGCGCTCCCAAGACAGCGGAAAGTATGAAACCTTTTTTACTGTTTGCACACCAGGTACCAATGACATCGGTTCCCAATAATAAGCTATGCACCAGAATAATCGGGGCGGTCAGCGAGAACGGAATACCAAAGCCGATAACCAACCCAAAACTTAGGGCAAAACTGGTGGCAGCCAGGGTTTTACGATTCATACGCCCTTCCAGATGCTCCGGCATTAAAGGACGTAGCCCATCATGAAATACAGCAATACCGCGGTTAGCCATCATGGCAGATATCCCACCAATCACCGCTAACAAACCCGCTTTAAACGGATCAATTTCCATTAAGCGAGTGAAAAATTCATATTCCATTTTCCTGTCCTCATGAAGAAAGAATAGCCTTGATAACCACCGGAATAACCGCGTCTATATCCTGACCAGTAAAACCAAATGCCGTTTTCCCGGCGTTAACATGGGCAATAATTTCTTCATCAGGCAGGATCTTCCCTGGCATACTGATGGTGGCGCATTTGTCAATACCAACAATCGCAATTGCCATTGCCAAAGCGCCTCCACCGGTATTACAGGCTCCCAAGTAGTAATCCGCATCACCACTCTTAAGCGCCATAGCGGCATCTATGTCACCCATCACGGTAATGGATAAGGTTTTATCCCCGGCCAGACGGCGTAAAGTTTCAGCAATTTTTTCTTTCTCAATTTGTCCTCCAATAACAAATCTCATATGTTTTTCCTTTAGTTGAAAAATAGCATTGGGTTATCACGTAACATCAAATCAATATCGGTTTGCGTTAATCCAGCCCGGTTTAGCATCGGCACAAAGGTGGTAATTAAATAAGCAAATCCATTGCCACCATTGGCTTTTAAGTGAGAACGACGGGTAATATCCATCGATAACATGACGCGGTTAAGCAAGCCACGTTGGGCCAGAGTCTGTAACATAGCGATCCGCTTTTCATCCGGGTAGTAATCGTTTTTGCCAATCGTGTCGAACTGGATGTAGGCCCCCTGTTCAATGATGCGCAAGATGTTGTCCAGATTATCTTTAAGATCACAGTGACCAATCACTACGCGTTCAGCATCTACACCGTGCTTTTTCAGTAATGCCAGTTGCTCAAGACCCATTGTGCTTAATGTCGTATGGGTCGAAACAGGACGCCCGGTCTCCAAATGGGCTATCGCCGCAGCATAAAATACTTTCTCTTCATCAGGCGTAATTACCCCCTTGCTGGAACCAATTTCCCCAATGACTCCGGCTTTCAGCGTCGTAGCGTCGATACCCTGTTCAATCTCAGCGATCATTTCATCCGCCAGTTGTCGAGCTGTGGTATGTGCTACATGTTCAGGAAAAAAGGCAGATTGGTAATAGCCAGTTGAAACTATTACATTAATGCCGGAGTCCCGCATCAAATCCAGCATAAACTGTGGGTTACGTCCCATGTAACGATTGGTCATCTCCACAATATTGTGTACACCCAGGCTGACCAGCGTTTTCATCTCTTCACAAATCAGGTCGTACTGATCCAGCCGGCAGTCAATGCTGTTTTTAAATGACGATAAATCGAGATGCAGGTGCTCATGTGCATAGGTATAGCCAGATGCATCAATTCTGTTTTTCTGGGTCATGAGTAAGAGAGTCCTCAGACGAAGAGAGTAAAACTGCGTCTGTTCACAGGCCATTTTCTCCATTAATCGGGATAGGGTTTCCCTGGCTGTCATAAAGCCCTTCCAAGACCGGATGCCCTGACTGGATACCGCTAACCAACGCCACATCACTGCGAGTAGCAAATATCTGGGTGCGAAAGCACAGCACGACAACACAGCCGACCGGAAATTCACCGCTCAGAGGAAAATGGTAATCAATGCTGGTGTCATCCATCGGTAACAGGTGCGTGGCGGTAATCTGGCCGTTTGGCAGGAATATCAGCGCGTTATGCGCCCGTCCACGACGGTAATAACCGCCCCCATAGCAGTAACTGTTACCGTTAAATCGGTGGGATATTTCCGTCAGATAGAGCATAGCGATGCGCTCTGGCTGCTCTCCCCGAAAATTGGCAAGGATTGTTCCTGTTAGCGCATGTCCAGGCTCGGTATGGGTAACGCCATACTTTGCCAATAGCGGCAGTGTGCTACAGCTTGACGCCGACGGCGCATTTATCTGCGTCACCTCAATCCCAGTTTGTCGTAAAATGTCTGTTGCTTTCAGTAAAGTAAATAAGTTTGGCGCTGGCAGTGTCTGCTGCTGATCCTCTTGCCACAACAAGCAAGGAAAATGTGTCAACCCCGTCAGTTTTACACCGGGCATTGCCATGATGCGCTGAACGATGGTGCGCAATTTCGACAAGTGAAAACCCGCTTCCTGACCTGGATATAAATGATCATGATCATCATAGATTTTCAGCATAATGCGTTGCACATTTCCCTCATGCTGCGCCAAACTGGAAATTTCCTCCGCTTTTTCTAAAGAATATACTGTGATCACTTCCGGATGTTGCTGCATCACTGAGGAGACCATATTACGAGGGATCTGTACCAGATGGCCTGCATGAGTCACCGGGATTTTCCCACTCATCAAGACTCTGGCCTCTTTAAAATCCACTGCGGTGACACCCTGATAACCCAGTTCCATCAGTTTACGAGCCAACCAAGGGTTACGCCCAACCTGTTTGGTCATCAGATAGAGAGCAATACCATAATGCTCCGCTACCGCAAGCAATCGTCTGGCATTTTCTAAAACCTGATCAACGTCAATAACATAAGTATCAGGCAGTAAGACCCCTCGCGCCCATAATGTCTGAGCTGCCTCAATCAGTGCCGGATTTTGTTTGTTCAGCGCATGTATAAACATGCTGTACCTCCTGTACTCCTTCGGCGATCAATGCCACTGCAATAAGTTAGATGTTAAATCATCATTTTTTTGAATATTTGATGGAAAAAAAATCCTTCATCTCTGTTGTCGTGTTATCACTGCCCCTTTGCCGCCCAAAGGCTAAACAAGTTTGCCAGCAGATACCCCTCCTCACAGGGATGTAATTGCACGTCAAAATGTACTAATAGCGAAGCATTAATCGCTTGCAAATGAGAAAAGATTCTCGATTGACGCACTTCCATCAGCAGTTCAGTATCCATTGAACTGATTTGTTCTCCCCGGCGTGAGCGCATTAACGCGTTGGCCATATGTGTTATTACTATTTCTCCTAACGCATTCCTGACAGGAATTTCCCAATCGTTTTCAAGCTGAGCCACAACTTGTAACATGCCATCATGAATATCCTGATCAATGACATTTCCCTGATAGAGCAAATTCAGTCGATTTTCCATTCGTTAACGCCATCTATGCCAAATTAATAGCTTGGGTCCTGCTGACCTGCCAGTACACGTTGTTGATGAACTAATAACTCTGTTGTATTTACCATCGTACGTAAAAGTTGTTGCATCAGAATGTCATCAGCTCTGGTTAAAATCACCGCTTCAGAGGCTCGGATAAAACATGCACTTCCATGGAGCGGTACTGCAATAAGCTCCCTGGAACTGAGTTCAACTTCTCTGCTGACGTTCCAGATCACGGCATCAATGTCACCTTTCGCTACCTTATACAGGCTCTCGTGGTAAGAAATATCCACCAACGTGATATCCTGCCCGGCAAAGTACACTTCAGTCATGATTTTCTGGTCGGCAGAACGATGATCCAGCCCAACACGACGGATATTATGTTCACCTCCTTTGCGATAAATCAGTTGGTGTGCACCAACATAGGTATGTGGTCCCAATTCAAGTACAGTACAAACATCACCTTGTTCCAAATAAGTTTGCGCCGCCAAATGTGATACCACCGCCAAGTCATAAATACCCTTACGCAAGCATTCCACCCTAGCATCTGAACCTCTCATGTGGGCGAAGTAAAATGGAATGCCCTCAAATTGCGCTTTCAGACCGCTTGCCAGCCCCTCATACAATCGGGTATAAGGCAGCGGCATTGCACAAACCACGTTACTAATATCAGCATGGGCTAACAGTGCTTTGTGATCCATACTGACCAAATAGCTACCATTGCGCCCCCGTCGTTCCACATAAACCGCACCAGAACTCTCCAGTTTTTTTAATGCAAACTGAACTAACCCAACAGATAACCCATAGTCAGATGACAGCTCTTCAATCGTTTTCAACCGATTACCACAGCGCTCACCTAGCAGATAACGTGCCAGGCACGCTTGTGCAACCCCCTCTTTTTTAAGCAGCCCATGACTCATAATAATTCTTCATTTTTTTGAATATATTTATATCCAATTTAAGGAGGCAAATAACAATCGGAAAATAGCAAAAATGCGAATGAGGTCACGAATAAATAGGTAATTTTCTTAAATTTCAATGATTTTAATTTGATAACTAATAATTTCTGTTTTTATGTTTTAGTTGTGGTCGTTTCTGGACGCTTAAGCAGTGCATAGATCAATCCTGCCAACAAAGTACCAGCAATAATCGACATCAAATAACCCAGTATTGGTGTGATAGCACCTGGAATCAACAGCACAAACAGGCCACCGTGCGGTGCCATTAATTGCGCACTTATTGCCATAGAGATGGCTCCCGTCACCGCACCACCAACGATACAACATGGGAGCACACGTATCGGATCACGGACAGCAAAGGGAATCGCGCCTTCGGAAATAAAACATAAACCTAACACCAATGCGGCTTTACCACTTTCCCGCTGAACGTTATCGAACTTCTGCCGGGCAATCAGTGTCGCCACTCCCATAGCCAGCGGGGGAACCATCCCCGCAGCCATAATGGCAGCCATTGGCGCGTAGGTTTGCGAGCTAAGCAAGCCGACACCAAACGCATAGGCAGCTTTGTTTATCCCTCCCCCCATATCAGCACACATCATCCCGCCTAAAATGGCTCCTAGCAGGAGTGCGTTGGTTGTCTCCATATGAGAAAGCCAATACGTTAGCCCCGCCATGATACCGGCGACAGGTTTACCAATAACGTAAATCATAATCAGGCCGGTGATCAGGCTAGCAAATAGCGGAATGATCAAGATCGGTTTCAATGCTGCCATACTCTGCGGCAATTTCACTTTGGTGTTAAGCAACTTCGCTACGTAACCGGCGAGGAAACCCGCAATAATACCGCCAATAAATCCCGCGTTCGTGCTAGTTGCCAACATGCCGCCAATTAAACCGGGTGTCAGACCTGGGCGATCAGCGATCGAGAAAGCAATGTAACCAGCCAGTACAGGGACCATCAGAGCAAAAGCTGAGCTACCACCGATTTGCATTAACGCCGCCGCCAATGTACCCGATTCTTTAAATGCAGTGATGCCAAAAGCAAATGACAATGCAATGCACAGGCCACCCGCCACCACCATCGGTAACATATAAGAGACGCCCGTCAACAAGTGACGATAGATACCGGTATTCTCTTCCCTCCGGTCAGTTTTAACATTTTGCCCTTCCGGTTCGAAAAGCCTGGCTTCGGCTAGCGCTCTATCAAATTCTTGCGCTGTTTTCTTCAACGCCAGCCCGGTGGAGGTACGGTACATCGGTTTTCCGGCAAATTTCGCCAGATCTACGTCAATATCGGCAACGACTAGCACCAGATCCGCTTTTTCCACCTCTTCCGGCGTAATAACATTGCCCGCACCTACTGAGCCGCGCGTTTCCACCTTTACCCACCAACCGCGCTTTTTGGCTTCGGTTTCGATGGCCTCCGCGGCCATAAAGGTGTGCGCTACCCCTGTAGGACAAGCAGTCACCGCGACAATCCGTTTTGTATCACAACTGATGTCAGTTGCCGGTATCTGATACGGCTTCGCGTCAGCTTTTGCCTGCTGAAAGAAATTTTTCGGCGCATGCAATGCCTGTTCCGTGTCGCCGAGATAAACAAGCTTACCGTTCAATGTGTTATCGGTGGGGATGCGACTGCCGGTCACGACCACCAAATCGGCCTCTGCTGGATTTTCTGTTAGTATCAGTCCGTTTTCCGCCGCAGCGGCACTGAGGATTGTTTTCACCAGATAACTTCCGGCAAGTCCGAGTGAAGGATCAACGATAATCAGCATTTTCATTATGCTTCTCCTGCTGTTAGCTAAAAGGGTTGTAGATCGACGCGCCCCATTATCACGGCAAATTGGGGATTTCTACTCTCGCGGCCCCTCCCCCAAACCGGAAGTAATCGCTTCGCCAATGGCCGCTATCGCCTGCTGCGCATCATCACCATTGGCAGTAACATGAAGCCGATGGCCTTTTTTAGCGCCCAATGCCATGATTTTCATCAGACTACGGCCGTTTACCGGTTGACCGGCACCATCAAGATTGATGATGGTAATTTCACTGGAAAATTGCCGGATAACATTAACCAACAGAGCACCTGGGCGAGTATGTAAGCCATGTTCGTTGCACAGGACAAATTCCCCGCTGGATATGGCGCTCTGCGCCAGTACGCCACTGGTCAGTAATGTCAGCACTGTCGGCGCATCAGCTTTCAGCAAACATTCCGCTTTTTGTGCTAATAGCAAGTTACTTAGGTGGTGCAACACATTTAGCGGTTGGTCGTCAGCAACCGCAACCGTCAGCAACATCACCACCGGCTCGTTATCCCGCGTGAATAATCGGCTCACTGCCACAGCGCTGGTTAAGTTACCGGCGGGGCTATCACTGAGCCAAATGCCCTGCCCAAGATCCAGTGGTTTGCTGTTAATCACTTTGCTGACAAAGGTCGTATCTACGGCCCCCACTTGCTGTAACCGCCCGGCATTCAATGCCTGTAATGTCATCAGATCGCGGGCATTAACATCTAACGTGATCAAGCTGGTATCGAATTTAAACTCAGCCTGCTGAACTTCTCCCATTAGCAAGCTATGCAGTGCCTGTGCTGACTCAATCGTTTTTAGCTGCTCTGCAATACGATCATCACTCAGTAAGTGTGTTAACTGACGCAGTAGTGCTAAATGCTCATCGGAACGCGCGGCGATACCAATAACCACATAACACATCGCTCCTTGATCCCATTCAATACCCTGTGAAAAGTGAAATACCTGTACATCGGTTTTCATGACCAGATCACGGGTATCTAGCGTGCCATGCGGAATGGCGATACCGTTGCCAAGGTAGGTGGAAATTTGCTTTTCACGTTGCAACATGCCGTCAACATAGGCATCACTGACGTTACCACTCGCGGCTAACATGGCCGCCACTTGGCGAATGGCATCCTCTTTACTGGTTGCAATTGCGCCAGTATGGATATTTTGCAGAGCCAACTGGAACATAATTTTCTCCCTATTACCAAAAATAGAATCGTTTCAGTTTATACGTAGAGAAAAAAGCATTAAGTCCAATAAAAGAAAAAAGAGATAAAAAACTGAAACGTTTCAACGAGTGTGGGACATGACTAATTTTCATTCAATACTTATGTGAAATAAAATCGCAATTTTTTGAGATTACTCACATTTTTTCTGCCATCGTTTTTTGCCTATCTTCGGTTTAACAGATTTGGTAAACCAATAACTCACTTGCCATTCACCAACCTTCCCAAGATGAGTGTGCTTGCCTATGCTGGCAGAGATGTCGATGTTGAGGGTTCTGTGAAACATTTTTTTCATCGACAGATGGAACAGGTTTAACCGCATTTATCAATGAGGCAATCCAAACAAGTCTCAGCGAAACTGCGGCATTAAATACCCTAGATTTTAGACCGGTTATTTACCCTATTCTGGAAATAGTTGAAGGGTTTCCGAAACGCTTATTTTTACGAGGTGAAGAAGAAGAAAAGCGAGTTCTACAGATGGTTTTTATGTATGCGCCTTAACAGGCGCATACATCAGAATCGCTTATTCAATTGAACAAGCATTTTCCTGTGGGACATAATCAAAGTGTAATTCCCGATGCCGATTCCTTTTTACACCCCAAACACCGTGGAAACGCTCTGCATTACTGGCAGTATACCGCACAGTATGGCGAATATTACTGTGCCCAAGATAATCTTGTATCAACCGCGTATCTATTCCCCTATCTGCAAGTGCAAAACCGCAGGCATGGCGCAACATGTGCGGATGAGAACCTACGGAAATATTAGCCAATCTCCCTAACTGACTAATAATTTGATAAATGCGCTGGCGAGTTAGTGGTTTTCCGGTACGCGACAGAAACAACCAATCACTTTCTGCCCCTCGGAAGGTTTTACGGACTTTTAGCCACTCCCTGATCGCCTGGATTTCATAGCCCAAAAGAGGATGAATAGTAGAAAATCCGCCTTTTAAACGCCGGATATATAAACTTCCATCTTCCAAATCCAGATCAGATATCCGTAGATACCTAGCTTCACTAACACGTAAGCCATGAACAAAACTCATGTATACCAGACAATAGTCGCGCTCCCCATTAGGGCTCTTTTTCGCCATTTCCAGCATACTTTCCACTTCGTGTTGCGTTAGATGTCTTCGCTGACCCATTATGGTCTATCCCAAATATTCTTTGTTTCAACGCATTTAACATGCTGCGTTATCTGTAACTGATTAAGACCCGGAACCAACCCTAAATCCCCCATAGTAATTAAACCTGCACCGAAATGGCGGCAGATGACTGTATGAAAACCCTGTTCCTGTACTTGATCTATGCTCAAGCTGCGTAATGGATAGATATTCAATGTCTGTTCTCCGGTAATCCCCCCCTATTCTTACCATCACAAGGCCAAAAGAAAAATAGTGATTCAATTAACCGATCCCCACCAAATAAGACTTTTTGGCTAGAATTACCAACAAAAATCGCTGCGATAGGCCCAATAACCATTTTAACAAAAGGACATGTCCGTCAGATTGATATCTGGTTCAAATCACTAAGGAAGGATGTTGATGCAGCAATGTTTGCCGGCTTCCGATAAACATTTAATCTCTCTATCTTTGCTAGAGGAACCCGGCAGACAGCAAATCTAACAAACTGGTAACACAGGTAGACGATTCTCTATGCAGAATGATCTGGTATATCAGCTAGATACAATATCCAGCTTTTCAGATCACTACCAGATTTTATCCATGTCGTCATCAATGATGCCTTTTATAAATTTTTTAAACCTCAATATTATGACCCATTATTGCCCTCCTCCGCCAATCATTTGCAACAAAATTTGGTTTGCGAGTGTACTCACACGTTTAAAAGTTACATGTTACTTTTCCCGTTAATTGACGTTGAGGAGTGATCCGCATCCTCTACCCGCTCATCTGCTAATCCATTAGCTTCACTAGCTGATGTGCACTTTGCACTGTATGACGAGGCAATTTATTTCGATGCAGAAATCAACGAAATAACTTCATTCGAGTCTAATCTGATCATGTTCATTGATTTACTATTATTACAAGCAACGTCTTAATTCATTGAGTACAAGCTATACAATATGATCTCGACAGCCAAGGAAAATAAAAACAGAGAAAGAGATGTTAAGGATTAAATCAAACCTGTATAAAGACGATTTAAATAATTTCAGAACTAAACAATATTAATACTTATATTTTTTACATAGAGGTATTTTTTACACAGAATAATAAACTATTTAATTAACAGATATGTGTAAAAATCAATAAATTTTATTTCTTTACGAATTAATCATTGCAATCTCTTATATATTCAGGTTATTTTAAGTGTAATCATTAAAAAAACGCTTCAGATAATGATTTAAAGACTCATTAAGGAGTTGCCATGTTAAATATAAAAAATAAACAAAATAATATTACTCCGCAATTAGTTTACATGTGGGAAAATAGTCATGATTTTTGGGAAACTAAACATTGCCGGTCAAAATTTATCTATGCAAATCCGCTTTTTTGCCAACGACTCAACTTATCTGAAAATTCTGATATTACCGAACTTTCAGCAAGTGAGTTACCCTCGCCTATTGCAAAATATGAAAATTCAGGAAGTTGTATTAATACTCTCTTTGATGCCAATAAAGAAAAAGATTTCTCTCTAACCTGTCTGTGTTTTACAAAAATACATCGACCAAAAACAAAAAGAATATTGTTGTCTTAACGATGTTGATCTCGACACACCAGAAAAATTTTTGCAACAAGAAAGCATTATGTTTTCCTAAATCAAAATATTACACAAATATGACTAGAAAAAATTCAACCACTTCGTTACAAATAATCAACACATTGGAAGCAAGCAATGAACCGTGGGGAGTAAAAGATAAATCTTCCTGTTTTCTCTATGGTAATAGTGCATTAATTAAACTCCAAAATATAAATGCCAACTATGATTATGAAGGTAAATATGATAGTGATATTCCCTGGAGGGGCAATGAATTTGCCAAAGATTTTATTACACATGATTTGCAGGTAATAAAAAATAGAGAAAGTATTTTATCATTAGAGACACATGTCTTTGGGCGAGATAAAGTTTTATCATCTTATTTCCAGGAAAAATTTCCACTCGATGATGATAAAGGTGAATGCATCGGTATTCTTTTCCATGCCTGGAAAGTTCAGGATAATTCACTGGCTCGGCTATTTCACAGTAAACTACCTACTTCTATTATGTTTCAATCGCCGACTCATCTCCTTACTGAACAGGAATGGGAAATTGTCTTTCTTTTTCTACAAAAATATAGTAGGACACAAATCTGTCAATTACTCAAAATCTCAGATAAAACCATAGAGGAATATATAAGAAAGATTTATAATAAATTGAAAGTTAACTCAGACTCACAACTGGAGGAATATTGCCGACTAAATAGTTTTGATCTCTATGCACCAAAAAGGTTCTTATTGTCTTACTTATAAATATCGTCTATTTATTCAAATTTTTTATAAGGTAATAATGTTATAAAGGTCAAATATGAGTCAATCAGGATGTAAAAAAGTCCCTTTTATTACTCCTCAATTAACTAATATGTGGGATAAAAGCTCAGAACCGTGGTTTGTAAAAGATAAGGAGTTCCGCTTTATTTATGCAAATAAAATGTTTATCAAAGCTAATAAGCTACCTGAAAATATTGATATTATTGGGTATACCGATAAAGAATTACCTTCACCAGTGAATCAATTCTCTCATCTTTTTGAGGAACATGATCATAAGGTGTTACAGGGTATGCAACGAATATCATCTCTTAGCACTTACCCTCAAGCAAAAAATGAACAAGCCACATCCTATTTCTGTGATAAATATCCGTTAATGGATGAAAATAAACAGTGTATTGGTATAATTGCTCACGCAAGAGAAATACATAATTTTACTGTATCTCATTATATGGAGAACAATATTCCTATATCAATTCGATTTCAACAACCTAACAATCTATTAAAAGAGAAAGAATGGATAATCATTTTTTTATTCTGCCGTGGCGTTAGTAATAGATATATCGCTGACGAAATGAAAATTTCATATCGCACTGTGGAAAAATATTTCGAAAGTATCTATGAGAAACTATCAGTTAGCTCAGCAATTGAGTTAAGAACACTTTGCAAAGAGAATAGTTATGATCTTTATATTCCCCCCCAATACCTTCAATCTATAGGCCATATTTTGCTATAAATAATCGATTTCATTATTACATATTTCTCTCTGACCTGTTTAATTAACCTGAATTTTGCTTAAATTTCCCCTAACTGATATATGGATAACAATTTGATAAATCAAAATAAAGGGCTAAAAACGTGACTAAATAATCATTTTTTTGAAAATTTACTTTTCTATTTCTGTTGAAGACTTTATATAAAAAACGATGAAACCAAGAAATTCTCATGAGCACTGACGGGTGCTTTATCATGGTCGAATGGTTTACATCAACATTTTGACAAGAGACAGGGTGTTTATAGCCCTGTTTCAATTCCAAGATCCAGATACTCCACAATCAACGAACAATAATACCTAACAGAATGCCCAATGCGCCAAAGTCAGCATCACTGAATGTCGTGTTGGCAATACCGATATCCCCCAAAACGGGTAACAGAAATACGGGTAAGAAGGTAATCAGAAAGCCCTGAGTAAAAGCCCCAAGAATAGCGCCTCTACGCCCCCCTGTCGCATTACCAAAAACCCCGGCCGCCGCACCAACAAAAAAGTGCGGCACAACACCGGGAATAATGACCGTCATACCGAGTGCATACAGTACAAACATACCGATAACACCAGCCACAAAACTGCTCAAGAATCCTACCAATACTGCATTAGGGGCGTAAGGAAAGACAACCGGGCAATCTAACGCAGGTTTAGCATTTGGGACCAGTTTGTCAGAAATTCCTTTAAATGCAGGAACAATTTCTGCAATGACCATTCTCACACCTTGCAGAATAATATATACACCTGCGGCAAAGGTAATAGATTGCATTAGCGAGAATATAAATCCATTTTTCCCACCACTGACTTCCCTCACAAAATCACCACCAGCAAATAAGCAACTGATCATGAAAATAATCGCCATCGTAAAAGAGATGGCAACCGGTGTATCACGCAGAAACAGCAAGCTTTTCGGAACATTCATCTCTTCGGTTGAATGGGCCTTATTTCCTAGTTTGCTGCCAATAAAACCAGCGAGAACATAGGAAAGCGAGGAAAAATGCCCAATGGCAACGTCGTCAGAACCTGTTACTTTCTTCATATATGGATGGACAATCGCCGGGAAGAAAACCATAGCAACGCCAACAACCACAGAACCAATAGCCACCAACATCGAGCCTTTGATCCCTGCTGTTGCCAGAATCACCGCGACCATCATGGACATAAATAATGTGTGGTGCCCAGTCAGAAAGATAAATTTCCACGGTGTAAAACGTGCAATCAAGATATTGATCACCATAGCAAAGAACATGATCATTGCCATTTCTTTACCAAAACTCTTTTGCGCAATGGAAACAATTGCTTCGTTGTTTGGTACGACTCCCTGAATACCAAAAGCGTGTTGGAAAATTTCAGCAAAACCCCCCAGTGAAGAGACGACTAATCCAGCACCCGCCCCCAAGATCAAAAACCCCATAATGGTTTTTATAGTACCTTTGATACATTCAGTCACCGGTTTCCTTTGCACGATCAAACCAACAAGCGCGATAAACCCCACCAAAATCGCCGGTTCTGACAGAACATCACTCATCAGAAAATGAAAAAATTCCATGACAATCCCCCGGTTACAGTGCACCAAGTTCAACTAATGCCACGGACAGACGTATTTTCATTGCCGATTTATCCACCATATTGTCCAGCGCAACAATTTTGCCATCGACTGCCTGAATAACCAGTTGTTCTGCAATATCTTTAGTACCGACAAAAATGTCGCTTTGAGTTGCTTTTGCTGACCCCAGATCGACGTGATCAACACTGGCATCTACTCCCATCTCTTTCAGAATATTTTTGATGCTCATTTCCATCATCAAGCTGGTACCTAACCCATGTCCGCAAACGACAGTGATTTTCATACTGTTACCCCATAGCAAAAATAACGACTTAATACTTGTTAATCACGGCAAGAATCTCTTCTTTACTTTCGGCACTCATCAGTAATGCAATATCTTGTTGATTATCAAATAGTTCGGCAAGTTTAGCGATCACTTCGATATGGCTGTTGCTATCAGTTGCTGCCAAGACAATCAACAAATTAACCGGATCATTTTCTTCAGAACCAAACTCCACTCCTTTGCTAATCACAGTTAACGCTAAAGCTAATTTGTTAACCCCTTGTTCCGGTCTGGCATGTGGCATAACAATTCCCGGCCCAACAACATAATAGGGACCAATTACCTCATGCGAACGATAAATAGCATCAATATAACAAGAAGAAATGGCACCATTTTCCACCAGAGGCTGACAAGCAATCGCGATTGCTTCGCGCCAATTTTTAGCATCCGGTATCACTTGGATCACATCTTGGGTGAGTAACGTCTTTAGCATCAATCTCCCCTAATTAAAATCTCATTCCGCTCTACCTACCCTCTTACCCTCTATCTTCTGTTTTCTATCTTTATCTTCTGCTAGTGATATTAGTCACAAATGATAGCGCTATCTATGATCGTAACTCATAATTGTGATACCGCTATCATTTGTTATTTGATTAATTCACCATAAAGCGAAAGTACATCATGGTTTTTTCCCCACGGCTTGCCTGAGATCAGGTAGAATCCCATCGTCAAATTCATAGCCGTTAATTAAAAAAATAGAAAAATATTTTGATGAAAAAGACACGAAAACGCCGTAATACAGGGCGAGTAACATTACAAGATGTTGCTAAGTATGCTGGTGTCGGTTCAATGACAGTTTCACGCGCATTGAGAACACCAGAAGTGGTATCGGATAAATTGCGAGAAAAAATTGAACACGCTATACAAGAATTGGGATATATCCCAAATGGCGCTGCCGGCGTACTTGCTTCGGGCCAAAGTAATATTATTGCAGTACTTGTGCCCTCACTGACAGATAAAGCTAGCGCTACATTTATACAGTCACTGCAACAAGTGCTGAATAAACATGCCTTTCAAGTTTTGCTTGGATGTCATGAATATAACCATAATAAAGAAACCGAAATTATCATGACACTACTGCAAAGCAATGCAGCAGCACTGGTGATTTTCAGTTCGCAATTGGCAGATAAAACCCACAGCAATATTTCTCATATCAATATTCCCATTATTAATGTTGCAAGCTCTCATCAACAGCAGACGACGATTAATATAGAAACCGATTTTTCCGCAGCTGCCTATACGTTGACTGAACATATGTTGAATAATGGCCGCAAGCATATCGGTTATATTGGCGCCCAAATGGACAGCCGTTTACGCAATCAGCAAATTAATGGCTGGCATAAAGCCATGCTGCATCACTATCAGAATGCTGACCAAAATATCACTACTTCGGATACGGCTAGCATGCAATTTGGTCGCCAGGCAATTACTGAAATGTTATTACGTCAACCTGAACTGGAAGGTGTGATTTGTAGTCATGAAGTGATTGCTTTAGGAGTCATGTTTGAATGTCAGCGGCGTCTACTTAAAATACCCGCTGATTTGGCTGTTGCTTGTCTGGATGGTTCAGATAATTGTGACCACACACAGCCAACACTGACATCAATTCGCATTGATTATCCCCAAATAGGCAGGGACACCGGAAAATTGCTGATAAAACTGCTCAAACAACAAGGTGAAGATGAAACAAAACATCAAAACAACCGATATCACCTATTTTCGTATAAGTTCGAGCCTGGACAAAGTGCTTAGCAAAATTGATCACCCTATGCTATTGTTTGGCTCAGTTAATATTGCTGGCATAATAACCGATGTCACCGAATAGCATAATCTGTATGAGCACGCTCAATTTGAAGCGTATCGGCAGTTTGTTGTAATTTAACTAACCGCCCATCCCACACTGTCCATATATGAACGAAACGAGAAATGAACCGTTTGCCACGCTTCACCCGTCCCAAATAATTACCCAGAACAATGATATGATCATCTGACTCAAAATATTCAGAACTGTCCACCACAAACTCATCAATATCATTTAAAAACGGCACAAAAAAATTATTTAATACATCCTCAATTCCTTCATAAACCCCACCATACCGAGATCCTTCGGTAACATCCCAAATAATATCACTCGCCATGATCTGGCGAAGAACATCGATATCACCCATAGAGTCGTAAAAACGACGAACAATAGATACATTTAATGAATCTGACATTATCATTCTCCTTCAAATTATCCTGCAATGAAATATGACCGGCTCTTATAAAAGGAGCCAGCCGGATATCTTGGGACGTTCAACCAAAAAGCGCCATTAAAGCTTTAAATTAACATCCCCGAAAAACAATTCGAATATCTTTCATGTTAGGCTATCCATTGTGGGTAAGATATCCCCTTACCTAGGTAAGAGCTGGATAATCAGTATAGCCTATAGCCCCAGGAACCATAAAAGTTTCCGGTTGTTGTTCATTAAATGACGCTTTAACCAAAAACCGGTGAGGTAAGTCTGGATTGGAGATGAATAATTGACCAAAAGCCACTGCATCAGCCCGGCCGTCAGCAAGAACTTGCTCGGCACTTTCTTGAGTAAGTTCCTCGTTAGCAATATAGATTGACCCAAAAGCCTCTTTTATCACCTTACTTAAGTCACCATCAACCACAGCATCACGTGAGAAAATAAAAGCAATACCTCGTTTACCAAGTTCACGTGCTACATATCCAAACGTCGCCACAGGATTGGAATCCGCCATAGAGTAATAACCACCACGTGGGGACAAATGCATGCCAACACGTGATGATCCCCAAACTGAAATACAAGCGTCTGTCACTTCCAGCAGTAATCGAGCCCGATTTTCGACTGAACCTCCGTACTGATCTGTGCGCAGATTAGCATTATCTTGCAAGAATTGATCGAGCAAATATCCATTGGCGCCATGTATTTCTACTCCATCAAACCCTGCCGTTTTCGCATTTTCCGCTCCGCGCCTGAATGCTTCGACAATACCGGGAATCTCCTCAAACTCAAGTGGCCGTGGAACCACGAAAGGACGTTTTGGGCGTAATAAGCTAACATGACCATCAGCCGCAATTGCACTTGGCGCCACTGGCCGTTCTCCATTAAGGAAAACAGGGTCCGATATCCGCCCCACATGCCAAAGCTGTATAAAAATACGCCCACCAGCAGCATGCACAGCATCCGTGACCAATCGCCAACCAGCAACTTGCTCATCTGACCAAATACCCGGCGTATTCTCGTAGCCAACTCCTTGCGGAGTTACTGAAGTCGCTTCGCTGATAATCAAACCAGCAGAAACGCGCTGAGCATAGTATTCCGCCATCAGCGCATTAGGGACACGCCCTTCTCCTTCTGCACGATTACGTGTCAGAGGAGCCATAATGATGCGATTTGGCAAGTCGAGATCACCAATGCGAATTGGGTCAAAAAGTGTAGGCATATTTTTTCTCTCATATAGATTAATAAATGCACTTCGTTGCAAATCATCAATAGCTGCATAGCCAGGTCATACCAGAAACAAACTAATAATGTTATAACACAACAATGACTTTGCTTGAGAATGATATATACCTGTTATCTTTCAAGTTGCCTCTTTGTTGGCTGCACTCACTCACCCCGGTCATATAGTTACCTATGCTCCCGGGGATTCGCTCCCTTGCCGTCGCGATGCATCTTGAAATCCATAGGGTATAGGCCGCTTGTAGCCTTTGATTTAAGTGAATAAGGGTCTATTGAATGAGTAGTGTAAAAAAGGCCACGCAATACGCAGCCCTGAAACGCGCTTTATTGGATAGAGCCCCTATCCAATGAGTTTTAAATCTGCTTTTCTGTGTCGCTTTTGTTCCTGATAAAAATTTTCATGAGAGCCAAAGTTCAGCAGGTATAACTCTATTTTCTCTTCAACCCAACAGTAACCAAGCAATGTTAACTGGTTATTTAACTGAAATTTATGAACTCGAAGGAAACTTAAATCACCTTTCTTCTGCTCACCGATTTCAGGATTATCAATTATTCTATCAATCTCATCTTCTACTATCGTAAGAAGATCCTCAGATAACTTAGATAATGCCTTAGAGAAACGTCTTGTTTCATAAACTTCAATCTTTGGATCTTTTTGTCCTTCTGACATAACGCGACACCTTACCGCTATTGACTTCGCTTTTTGCCAGTAAAGAATCAAGGATAAAAGAGTACGGCAAATCAGGGTTATCCTCCGCAATGCGGCCAATCTTAGCCCAATGCTCGATTTGCTTAGGTACACTTCTGCTTGAAGCTGCTGCATGAATTTTTACATCATTCACGAAATCATCATCCAAACGTATACTGATAGCCATAGTTTAGTTTACCCCTCTGGGATTTTGTACTACATGTGTTATAAAATGCACGTGTATAAAATGCAACATTTTATCGCATTATGCAATTATTAATTACAATTTCGATATCTCTATCCCCATGATATAAAAGGGAATCTCTCAAAATCCCCCGCTCAACGCAATAAGACACAGCAAGGCCAATTTTATTCTCATCCTCAATAAAACTGGCTTCATTGAATTGTTGATATCGCCTGAATTACGGACCTATGACTCAGAAAAATCGATTTATCTCCCCTTTAAAAATGCGAAGTCGGTTCTATCTTTTTTAACTTCCCCCCCTCAAAAATTGATTATGATTATAAATAGCTTGCCTGATGCTGGCAGGCTGTTGGTTGATATGTAAAAAAATTGTTGCTTGGAGGATGTATATATGAATTTATTGGATGGTTTACAAAAAAAACTGGACGGTTACTTTAATAAAACAAGTGAAATCAACTATGTAAAAATATTTGATACTCCCAAAATATGGGGGCTTCCTTTTGGAAAAGAGATAATGCCACAGGCGGTTAAAAGAGCAGTGGAATTTGAAGAGGCTATTGTCAGCATTCTGGAAAACATGCGTTATCGCTGCGATATTTCCTCCTTGAATGCCCCGGATGCAGAGTGGAGAAAAGTTATCCTATCAGCTATCGATCGCGCATTTACCAAAAAAATAGACAGGAAGGACAGAACTCAGATAAGGTTCTTATTCGCTCAAACACCGACATCTTTGTTAAACGGTGTGAATTCATACTTTGAAGGTACTCCTGAATATCTGGCATTGAAGGATGATATTATTAAATTAATTCAAGAAAGGAGAGATAATTGGGAGTGTATACCTGAAATATGGATTGGTCGGTTTTACAGGATAGTAGACGGACTCAAAGTATCATTAGAGAAGAAAGTGCTGCCAGAGGAAATGTTTCCAGAAGCTGATACCAGAATGACATGGAATCATACAAAAATTATCGCAGTTGATGGAATTGAATCATTTGTCGGGGGCCATAATTTAAATATGGATCTTTTTAAAAACTACCCTCCAGTTCATGATGTCTCTGTTAAAGTTATAGGAACGGCATCATTAAGCTCACAATTATTTTTAAATAACATGTGGGAGGCTGATACAGACCTCTTAACTAAAGAATTCTTTGATATAGATGAAAATCGATGGGTTAATGCAAATGGTATTGTGGGAAAGCCGGCAGATCCATTAAAAAAAGAGCACATTACTGAATATATAGACAGAAAAAAAGAAGAATGCCTAAAAAATCCACCTAAGGACCCAGAATATAAGAAAACAAGCAGGATATTATCCGTAGGTAAATATTGGTCTGGGCCTGATATGCGAACGGATTATAAAAAAGGCTCCGAAATAATGAAAGAGTTTATAATAAAGAATGCAAAGAAAAAAATCCGCATGTCCCAACAGGATCTTGTCAGTGCATGGAAAAAACAATGGCGAGATCACCATGTGTGCCGATGGTTGATAGAAGCATTGCTTGCTAACCCCGAGCTGGAAGTTCAAATTGTTGTATCGCCACTTGATGCAGCCGCAGGTGCTTCTGGTGATCAATATTCTTTTGGTTCTGGAGCCAAAAGAACGTTTGAATTATTTAAATACTATTTGACACATGATGAGCATACCAATGAGAAGCTGAAAGATCCGGATGGAATCAGGCAAGCCGCACTGAAAAGAATAGAGGTTGCCCCTTTTTTCTTTACAGACAAAGTACCTGAAGATCTTTTGATTGAAGGTAATACATACAAATGGCCAAGCGCGGACGAAAGTTCTTATACTGCTACGCTAAAAGAACCGTCTCTTTCTGAAAGACTTCCACAGGAAGGTGCTATAGGACGCCCATTCCGGTCCTTAATTAAAGCGAGTGGTCCGGTATATCCCAAAGTTCCCCCTGCTCCTGGGAATCATGCAAAAGTAACAATAATTGATGATGAACTCTACGTGGTTGGTTCTGATAATCTCTATCCAGGGTATCTTTCGGAGTTCAACTATCTTATTGAGGGAGAAGATGCGGTGAAAGCTTTCATAGAATCCTACTGGGAACCGTTGTGGAAATATTCAGGAACACATTCATTTAATTACAAAAATGTTTGATGTAAGTAACAAGTGTACTGTTATTCCCGCCAACTGCTGGCGGGAATATCACTTGAAAAACATTAAGAAGATGACTTTTCAGGGTAGGAAACCAAATCAACGCGTTTTTCAGTAATAGCCTTGAGGCCAGCAGGACCTCGAACCTGAGAAACCAGATGCTGGCAACCGGATTGCCCCTGTGAAAGATACCAATTAGATTTTGGCTGTCGCCAAGTACTTTGTCATTTCATCATCGGGCACCATACCACCGCCGGTTGCCCAAACCAAATGCGTAGCCTGTTTCATCTTTTCTGCTGAAAGGTTCTTATTGTTCAGGTAATCAAGGTTTCCACTCACACGAGCAGGACCCGCCATCCCAACTAACGCCGAAGGCTCTAACCGGATACCTTCATCACGATCCAGTAAACCCAACAGATTATACATTTCCTGATCTTGAACAGTATAAAACCCATCCAGCAAACGTTCCATCGCGCGCCCAACAAAGCCAGAAGCCCTGCCTACCGCAAGACCATCAGCAGCAGTGATATTGTCGATTCCGATATCCTGCACGCAAATATTGTCATGCAAACCAGTATATACCCCCAACAACATACTGGGAGAATGGGTCGGCTCAGCAAAAATGCAGTGCACATGATCACCAAAAGCCAGTTTCAATCCAAATGCAACACCACCAGGACCGCCACCGACACCACACGGCAAATAAACGAATAGTGGGTGATCTTCATCAACCACAATATTCGTCTGCTCAAACTGCGCCTTTACCCGTCCACCTGCGACAGAATATCCCAGAAACAACGTTTGGGAGTTTTCGTCATCAATAAAGAAACAGTTAGGATCAGATTCGGCTTCTTTACGCCCTCTGGCTACGGCTACCCCATAATCTAGCTCATGTTCCACAACATTGACCCCATGTGAACGTAGCTTTTGCTTCTTCCATTCACGAGCATCGGCAGACATATGCACGTTGACATTAAAGCCCAGTTTTGCACTGACAATACCAATGGACAGCCCCAAATTGCCGGTAGAACCTACAGCAATGCTGTATTGATTAAAGAACTGTCTAAACTCTTCTGAAAACAGTTTGCTGTAATCATCGTTTTCAGAAAGCAACCCTGCCTGTAATGCCAATTTTTCCGCGTGAGTTAACACTTCATAAATTCCACCACGGGCTTTAATCGAACCGGAAATGGGCAAGTGGCTGTCTTTTTTAAGCAAAATTCTCCCGGTGATACCCACACCATAATGTTGCTCCAGTGTTTTTTGCATCGTAGGTATAGCCACTATTTCTGATTCAATAATGCCATGTGTGACGGCTGTTTCCGGAAAAGCTTTACATAAATAAGGCGCAAAACGATCCAAGCGTGCTTCAGCATCCTCAACATCATCAGCGCCCAAACCGACAAAAGGCAATCCCTCTTTCAAGGTGGTATTACAAGGGTTAAGCCAGAAGATTTCCTCTAATTCCATCAAATTTTTTACTAACGGATGTTCATTTAGTAATTGTTGAATTTCAGTACTTTTCATATATGTATTAACCCAAGATGAGTGTTTCCCTGGTATATACCCGTTATCTTTCAAGTTGCCTCTTTGTTGGCTACACTCGCTCACCCCGGTCACATAGTTATCTATGCTCCCGTGGATCGCTCCCTTGCCGTCACGATGCATCTTGAAATCCATAGGGTATATAAAAACAACTGTTGCTTTTTCGATTATTAGAATTTTATTATATTCAATATGTTATGTTTACTACAACTTCTTACCAATATCAGCACATCATATTTTATTTATTTTTTATCTTCCCCTTATTTCGATTACTACGTTAATGTTTATTTTGTTTATTATTTTAGCTATAAAAGCTGCCTATTTTATAGGCTTCCCTGGTATTGACACTTCGCACTTCTTATTCTTATTTTTCAAACTGAGCTGTTGCTTCTTTCCATTACACAATGGTAGAAAGAAGAAACGTCCCAATCAACGCAACCACAGACGCAATAAGTGTTGCGGTTGTATAGTACTTAAAAGTTTCACTGAGCGTTGTCCCACAATATTGCTTAACCAACCAAAACAGTGAATCAGTCACAATAGTACAGCCGATAGCACCGGAACCAATAGCCAATGTAATGATTTCAGGACTAATATCTGGATATAACGGCAACATAGGCGAAACAATTGCTGTTGCTCCCATCATTGCGACTGTTGCAGAACCAACCGCCGCATGCAAAATAATGGCAACCAACCAAGACAAAAGAATTGGGTGCATATCCAGACTCGACAAAATAACAGCCAACGATTCACTAAGGCCACTGACTTTTAAAATACTATTAAATGCTCCGCCCGCGCCGATAATTAATAAAATATTGGCGATAGAAGAGAAACAATCTTCTGTTTTCGTCAACAGCATACTCATTCCCATATTTTGCTTGATGCCCAAGGTGTAATAGGCAACAAACGCGGCAATGAACATAGCTGTAATAGGATTACCAATAAATTCCAGCACCATATAAAACGTGGTGCCTTTTTCCATATTTAATTCAGTAACCGTTTTAACCAACATTAACCCAATTGGTAATAACACAGTAAACAATGTCATGCCTAAAGAGGGTAAATTCTCTTCTTTACGAACTGCAATTTCAGAAAATTCTGCCGGAACCGATTTAAAAGGCAGACGGCTACCGAGAAGTTTCTGAAATAATGGACCACCCACCAAAGCTGCAAACAGGCCAACAATCAGCCCATAAACAATCACCGAACCAATATCTGCACCCAGTTTATTCGTCACAAATAATGCAGCCGGGTGTGGAGGAACAATACAGTGAACCGCCATCAACGCTGTACATAACGGGATCGCTAATTTCAGCAGTGACGTATTGGTTTTCCTGGCAATAGAAAATGCCAATGGAATTAACAATACCACCCCTACTTCGACAAACAGCGTAATACCACAAACCAGACCAATTAGTACCATAATGATATCGGGTGACAGCCATCGGCATTTTTGCAATGTGATACCAATACGCTCTGCCGCGCCGGATATCTCCATCATCTTACCAAGAATGGTCCCCAGACCAATCACTACGGCCAAAAAACCTAACGTATCCCCGATTCCCCCTTGAATGGCGCTCACCATTTCAACAGGGTTCATTCCCATTAAGGCACCGACATAAAAACTGGCTAATAATAACGCAAGAAAAGGGTGAATTTTTAATTTAATTATCGTAAATACAATTAACACAATACTTGTGAGTAACGTACCAATCACCCAAGGTTGTGAATCCACTTAATCATTCCCCACAGTTAGCCTCTGTTCGTCACACGAATTTTCATTATTGAATATGAATATTCAATTTTTGACAAATGATTAATACATAGTCATGCATGAATCAAATTGAGTCAATTCAGTGATACCGATCAAAATTTTCACTTTATTTGCGATTTAAATCACTAAAACTATCTGAAACATACCGCCTTAATGATACGGTTGTATTATCCGTCGTCGATGAACTAGAAACACGATAAATATGTACACAGATGATAATTTCATGGTTGTAAATAAATTACTCAATGGAAGCCAGTTATCAAAGCTGCATACATTTGAGATAGCTGCTCGCCACTGCTCTTTTGTTTTGGCTGCTGACGAATTAGCTATCACTGCCAGTGCGGTCAGCCATCGAATCAGTTCTCTGGAACAAGAGTTAGGATTCAAACTTTTCCAACGTTTTCACAGAAAAATTGAATTAACTAGTGAAGGCAAGCGTTTATTTTGGACAATTAAATCGACGCTGGAACACCTAAATCAGGAAATTCTGGAAATAAAAAATCAGGAGTTATCGGGTAACCTGACTATTTACTCCCGTCCGACCTTTACTCAATGCTGGCTAGTGCCTAAATTGGCTGATTTTAATCAGCTATATCCATCCATTAACCTGAACATCTTAGTCGGTAATGAAAATGTGAATTTCCGCGGTTATGGTATCGATCTTGCGATCTATTTTGATGATATTATATCCAACGAATTATCACATCAATATCTGATGAGTGAATATATTACCCCGGTCTGTAGCCCGCAGTATGCCGAACAACATAATCTAATGGGAAATATTGATAATTTACGATACTGCACACTATTGCATGATAAACAAGCATGGAGCTACGATTCTGATACCAAAGAGTGGAATACTTGGGCAGAACACTTTGACATGACACTGGAGCCATCACAAAAGTGTATTGTCTTTGATCGTTCCGATTTAGCTGCCGTTGCTGCAATACACCATGCAGGTGTTGCAATGGGAAGAAAAAATATGATTTGGGAAAAAATTGAAAACAATGAATTAGTCGCCCCCTTTCCCAACACTGAAGTATTATGTCAACAATATTACTATACCTGTACCCTACCTCAACAACAGAATGAGAAAGTCAATGCCTTTATCCAATGGCTAAAATCAACTATAGACAAATAAAAATATAGCCAACCATTAACGGATATAACAAATCTGCTCTATTTTAAGTGGCGACAGTTAGTCGCCACAGAATTTAACAACGGATTCTACCGTACTTTCAATCCCATCATTTATACCCGTTATCTTTCAAGTTGCCTCTTTGTTGGCTGCACTCACTCACCCCGGTCACATAGTTACCTATGCTCCCGGGGATTCGCTCCCTTGCCGTCGCGATGCATCTTGAAATCCATGGGGTATATTAGCTCTAGGAAAATATTGCTTACCACCGTCTCAAATACTGTTCTACCTTTAATACATGATGATTTTAATACTAGCTTTATTATTTATATCGTCTTTATCACTATTTCTATCCTTAAAAAGTCAGTAATAATGTAATTATTTGAAAATAACATCTAAATTTAATCAAAAAATATATACTAATGGTGTAAGTTATGATACTTGTCACAACTGCTAGTAAGCAAATCGTTTAAATGAGTTATAAAGTCGTTTATTTTAGAAGTATATAGAGTGTAATGAAATGCAAAAATTGTTATTAAGCTGTGGAGTTATCTTTTCTGTATCTGCGATAACTTTACCTGCTCAAGCAGAACAAAATACAGCTTCTATCGGATACGCCTACGTGAAGCCACAAGATGCAAGCGCACTAAATGGTGCAACGTTGAGTTACCGATATGAGCTTGATGATCAATGGGGGCTATTATCATCGTTTACCTTTGCTAAAGGAGATGAAAAAGAGACAACAAAGGATTACCACTCAAAAGGTGATATTAAGTACTATTCCCTAATGGCAGGTCCGACCTATAGGATTAATAATTATATTAGCTTATATGGTCAACTGGGATTATCCAGGATTAATGCAAAATCTTCCACCCACTATAGACCTTCCCCTCGCTATAGTGGTGGATATATTGAAAAGGAAGCAGTAAGCAAAAACACTTTAGGTTGGGGCGCGGGTTTTATTATCAACCCAACTACCAACACCTCAATTACTGCCGGTTATGAAGGTAGCCGTTTTAGTATTAAAGACGGAAACGAGAAAGATCACTTATCTACTAACGGTTTTAATATAACTGTCGGCTATCGTTTCTAATTTAATTAATGAGCAATGTATCATCACCGGGGTTGAATATTCCACAAAATTGACAATCTTGGTGATTTATCGAAATAATCTTAACTCAATTCTGCATGCCAGAAAGCCTGACCCTCGCTTAAGAAAGCTTATCAACCATGAGTAGCCGCCAATAATTAACGCGTTTGATTGGCCTTAACTTGGTGGGTTGTCGGGGACTCGAACCCCGGACCAATTGATTAAGAGTGTATAGAGCTACATTTAAAAACAACTAGATACAGCGAAAACTGCGGCTCACAACGTACTATTTCGCAAAAGTTAGAAAAACATCGAACACACATGAAAACTTTCACGTCCCAAATCCGTCCCAACCATCCCTCATTTACTTTGTCACAGCTATCACTTCGGCACTTCCGGCCATTCTACGTCAGGCGCTTGATTAACATCTACACGCGTAAGCAATACTCTGTACTTCTTCCATTCGAGTAGAGCGGCTTTCTCTGAGTCAGTAGCGACTTCTAAGT
The DNA here is from genome assembly GCF_042879355.1 of Photorhabdus sp. RM71S. NCBI lineage: Bacteria > Pseudomonadati > Pseudomonadota > Gammaproteobacteria > Enterobacterales > Morganellaceae > Photorhabdus > Photorhabdus sp. RM71S. The sequence goes on from NZ_JBHFKV010000019.1 coordinate 69,568, forward strand.
CAACAGAGTCTTGTAGCAATGAGAGTGTTTCATTTGCTTGTTGTAACAGTGCTGCTTGTTGTTGCTTAGCTTCATTAATCTGATGAGATTTGAGAAGGTCTTTATCAACTACCCATTCTTTGCCGTTCCACGTATCGAAATCTGTGGGAGGCTTCTTGAAGGTTAGGGTATCCGGCAGTTCACCGATTTCAGTGACTTCTTGCGGAGCGCGAGTTAACGTGTCGTAAGCTGTTTTGCCACGGTAATCCGGGAGGATTTGCCAGCACTTTCCGTCTTCACTGCGACAAACGGCCACATCGTGAGAATCGGGAAGTTCTGGCGCATCGGGATAAGCACCGGCTGATAGACTGACACCGAGCATCACATACTCAATATCTGAAACTGTGAATTCTCTCGTTATCTGATTCGAGTGATAAACCTTTATCCAGCCTGCCTGAATTGCTAATCCGTCTTTACCCAATACGGCTGTTTCATGTTCTAAAGAGTACTTTTGTTCTGTCATTATGCTGCTCTCACTATGTAGTTAAATGCGACGTTGCGGGGGCGGTTTTCGTTGCCGCCTGTCACATATGTTGATACTTTCGTCGATGACACATCGTTTTCAACAACGACCCACGTTTTCGATGTTGAATCAACATTGACGGGCATCCTGCCTGTGGGCATTGTGTGATTATGAGACTTATTCTCGTCAGCTTGCCACGTTCCACACACTCGGCCAGGATCAACACCACGGCTATCATCCCACCCCCGGATAAATTCGCCTCTTAAATCAGGCACTCTACCGGCAGGATAAGCTTCTGCTAGCTTTGGGTATAAAGACTTATCGAATGATTGACCATTGCACGTAAGATAACCGGCCGGAGTGTAGCGGTGTGGGTATGGAATGGGGGAACCAACGGGGTGATCACTGAGATGCTCAAAACCCGGCACTGTTAAGCTGCCGTTTCTGTTAATTTTTGTATTGCTTGTTGTATAAATCTCGCTTGCTATGAAACGACCGGCCCGGCTTGTCGCACTATAGACTCTTCCGCCCGCGCTATCTGCAAAAAGCAGTAGCGAAACTCCAGCGCCGGGATACATACCCGCCATCCCACTGATTCGATAATACCCTTTCGGCAAGTTTTCCGGCAAATTTGTGCTGCTAGGTGTTACATAGAGACTTTCGCCTTGCTTAAAATTGTATGTATTAAAGTCGATAGCTATAGCGTTGCTGTATGTTAAACCCAGCCCGAAATCACCGATTTGTACCGCACTATTCGCCTTATTCACCGTCTCCACCAATCCGAGGTTTTTCACAAACTCACTTTTATTAGGGATGTCGGCACCGTTTTGGGATTTGGCTAGTTTGGTGTTGGCATTATCATTTACATCAGAAACTAACTTCTGAGTGGCAGCAAGGGTATTACTATTGCCTGTTTTGTCTGTGAGTTGGGTGATGCCTTTTTGGGTTAATGAGGCGTCGTGAATTTCTACGGCGCTATTATCAATTAATTTTTTAATAGCAACAAAAAGCTGGCTGTCATTTTTACTGTCTAATTTAATTCCCGCTCCCATAATTGCATTAATTAATTCACGCTGAACGGTATTAAACCATCCTGCATCTAATATTGTCGGTGCAATACCCGCAGCAACATTGCCGTTAGTAAATTCACCGTTTTTATCTGCGGTATTTGTAATATCACCAATTTTTTGCATAGCAAAACCTCACAATAAATGTGATTTGAAAATAATAAATAAAGGGTTATTAGTTGCTGTAACCGAACTGTAAGATTGTGTGTGACGGGCAAAGACGGTTAAATTGACATTCAAGCCGTTTATTACCCCACGAACGCAACGGATCTCCGCAATAACTTCCACCGGCCACAGCGTAAAAGATGGTAGTTTTAGGGGCATTGATACGCCAGGTAAACGGCCAATCTTCACCGTTCAAAGCCTCTCCACAAACTGACTGGCCCGCCCTTGCTTGTCGGTATTCCGTAATTGTGATGGTATAGCCCATCGTTGCCGCCAGATTAATAAAAAACTCTTTTGACTGCCCGCCATCCCTTAATAATCGCGAGACAACGGTTTTCTGTCTGAGCGGAATAGTATCAATTTCTCCGATACCGCAATCGTCGGGTAGACCTAATGACTTTTCCCACTCTGGCAACATAATAGTGGCCGTTGCCGGGAAAGCGCCTTCAATTAATCCCCACGCGTCACGATCACTTCGATAATATGAGCGAGCAATTGCTTTTGCTACGGCACTCATGACTGATGAATGCTGACGAGTCCACGCCAGACCAGCGGGCAACAATCCGTTCAACGCTGATGTATAGTCTTCTACGCTATATCGACTCATGTATAGATAACCTCGCCGCGTAAAGGCAACTCGCCGATCCCCAATTTAATGTTACTTGTCGGGGATGTGATAACGAATCCCGCCGTTCCCGGCACATCAGCAATCGCATATTGCAGTTCGGATATAAGCACTCTCCCTGTCCCGTCTGGATTGCCACTTTCAAAAAATACATTATCAATTGCCGCCGCTATGGCACTTGTCACATCACGACTAACATAAGATATCCCGTTGATTGTGATATCAATTTTACGTTGAATTGGGGAGCAAACCCACACTAACGCAGTAACTGGCTGCAACGGATAGATATAATCGGCAACTCTCGCTTGATCCCCTGTTGCCGCTGTTCCGTAGTTTTCAAGACTGGAAAATCCATCCGTACCCGTTGGGAAACCGCCTTTGCCGTTATTGTCGCACATAATGTAAATGCCAACAGTACCTGCGCCCATTGCCCGGCGCCGAATCCACACACGAGTAATGCCTGGTACGGATAAGGCCCAAAGCCTATAGTCATCATCAGAACCACCGGACAAAAGCCCTTGATACGCAAGCAAAATCCGTGAGCGAAAATCAGACTCGTTTTCAATGTCAGCCCCGCCGATAATTGGCGTTACCGCTTTTCCCTGAACATCAACACCGGCAATACTCTGATCGAGAGTCAGAGTCGTCCCTGCGTCAGCGTTACCTGCACTTCCCCCACCCGTCACATCATCAGAAATATCGGGCAGAATCGCGGTTATTAATGCATTAGCGGCGCCATCTTGCGCAATACGAACATCATAAAGAGTTTTGTATTGATAACCGTCACCGCGATTTAGTATCGTCCCTGCCGGGATAATTGATCCCTCGGTACCAGTAAATAAATAATCATTGCAAATCGCAGCGTTAGCCGATTTACGAAAGACTTTTTTCATTGCCCCCCAACCAGCTAAGTGCTCATCTGTTGCAGTAAAGGGGGTGGTTTGCAATGCGATATAATCAAGATAACCGTAGTGCAGATGAGACATTCCTGCGTCCATGTCCGCAAGAACGCCCATGTTTGAATATCTTAGCAATGTACCAACATCATCAAGTTCAGACTGTAAAAAACTGCGGTTCTGCTCACGCAATTCTGATAGTGTTTGTCGTTTAAATGGCATTATGTTGTTCCCATACCCAGAAAAATCTTAAGTCTTCGCTTTCTCTTCCGGGGCGCTGATAACGAATAATCATGTTTAACCGGTTCGGATAAACGATTTGAGTGTTGATATTTACAGAAGCTACAACACCATCGTCTAACATCCACTGTAGCGCCTCACGCGCGTAATCTTCTGCTTTTAGTGCTACTGCGGCAGTCAGTTTTTGACGTCGAATTAACCATAACCGCGAACCAATCTGGTAATCCGAACCCACGTCACCCCACCAGCCTTTTCTATCAACTCCGTCAATTTCGTCATCACTACGAGCCTGACGGTCTGTAAACAAGCTGATTATTATTGCGGTTTGCAAGTCGTTGCCTGTGACCAAATCCCCGTTCCCAGATAACCAGTCAGCATGAATTTTATTCACATCCCAGTACGAAGTAATATCACTCATTTCACTGGCTCCCCGGTTTGCTGGCTCGTCACCGTTGAACTGCCTGATTCCACGCCGGATACTTTATGCGCATGTCGGTTATACGAATCACGTAACTGTTTCATTGTTGACGTATTACTGTTGCAGTTATCGACGATATCACCAGTAACTTTTAAAATTGGCGTATTACAGAGCACACTCTCGCTTGCATTAATTGTCACTTGAGTGGCGTTATTTACTGTTACCGGCTGGCCCCTGGCTTCAATAGTGATCCCGGATTCAGTCAGCAGGATATGCAAGCCCCACTGGTTATAAAGTACTGTTTCACCGGGATTTAAATTCTTATGCCGGTATTTTTTATTGTTGCTTGCAATCACTACAGCACTTGATCGGTCTCCCCCTAAGTAACCAATCACAACGTCAGTTCCCGCGGGCAATGCAGACGAGAAGCCAAATTCAGCCATTCTCGCCGTGTTATCGCGGACCTCAATCGGCGTTTGATACTGGACAACTTGAATGTTTCCGCTATCACGTGATGTCTTAATTTTTCCGAGTCCCAACATCATTTCAACACGTCGAGATAACTTTCTGATTGCATCATTCATCATCTGATCGTCTCTCTCAAAATTGCGTAAAACTCATACGGTTGTACGGCAAAAGCAGCCGGAGGCATTAAGACTAATTGCGCTTGTGTGCCGTTATCACCGTTACGTGTATATGTCACTTCTGATAAAAGCCATTGCTCATTCTCAAGGCCGAAAATAGGCATATGAATAGGAATTAGAGTATTGGGTTGCCATAATTTACCGCTGCTATCCCGCCAGCTATCAATTGTGACTTTCAGCACTTTTGAGCGCCCGTAGCGTCGGTTCATTTCCCAGTCAATAGATTCTTGTGATCGCTTTGCTGATATGAGCGTACTTTCTATAATGGTGACATAGTTCCGATAACGCATCTTTTTCGCTTCAGGATCACTCGCTGTTGCTAACGTGACCACATCATAACCGCTATCATTACTTGTCTCATTGAGTCCGCTAATAGCAAATGAAAGTCCGGTGTACTCAGAAAACCGTTCATTCATTGAACTATTGTAATCTGATGTTTCGACGTTCTTCCCTTGCTCAACCCCACTCGCTGCCAGTTCTGTGCCTACCCGCGTCATGATTAAATTACCGTCAGGCAAGTCGTAGTAAAGCAATGCTGCAAACCGGGTAACGCGATCAATGACCTCTTGCGAGGACTCACCCCAGTTCAGTGTGAACTGAGGGACAGTTGGCATGTCATCAACATCAGAGGTCACCTGAATGTCGTACCATTGGGCCAGTTTCTGAGCAATCTGTAGCGGAGTAGCCTGACTGATAACGTTGTTCGGCCACTTCGCTGAGCAGTCTACTAAATCCTGACATTTACCCCGTCCCGCTACTTTGATTTCGTGTTTATTTTTAGAAATAGACGGGTTCCAGCTATCTATATAGCCCGTTACAACTCTGTCATCACCAAGAAACACCTCACATTTTTCACCCGGTTCTACGAGTTGTTTCTCATCATTGCCGGGATAGTAATCCATTAACATCAAATCAAAGTCAGAGGGTAATCGTTCTATGCCTCTCGTTACCCGTACACTGTCCCATCCGAAAATACGGCGACCGCCGATCACTAACGACAACTCATCATCTTTCATTGTTTCAGCGCCTTAAACTTAACGGGCATAAATGCCGGGTGAATGGGAGAGACGGCCTGTACCAATTCATCACTGCGTTCAGCATCTTGATAAATTCTGTTAGCGATATTCAATACAGGTAATACAGAAGGCAAGTTAAACTGGGTTAATCTTCCCTTGGCATCCTTCAACGAGAAACTTTCAACAAATTCATAACGTAGCTGAACAAGAGCCTGGAAAACATCATCAGCCGCTAAATCACCCGCTTTAATGATCGCGTTATCAAGAGACTCACAAACACGTCGCTGAATGGTTGCGGCTTCGTCACGATTGGCCGGAATAAGCTCACTTGCTGTTTTCGCCATCGCCCCGGCAGACAGAACAACGAGTAACAATGTCGTGGCTTCTGCTACATCCCTATCAACACTACTCTGCTGATATTGCGTATTTTTAAAGCTGGCAAGATTTTCAAATACCCGGACTTTCTCTGCTGTACTGCCCGTTGCGCTAATGATCACATTGATAACTAACTGCACCCCACCAGCCAAGCCTTCAATCGAATTAGCGTTGTTGAGTTGTGAAAGGGCTTTTGATATTGCCTCTCGCCCCATCACCGCCCCGGCCATTTTTTCATTGACTACCTTTTTATAGTTTTCACTGTCATTGTTTCGCAGTACAACGCCGGTTGCCCCGGAGACAGAACCGCCGATCTTGCCTCGGCTGTAACGTCCGTAGCGTTTACTGCCGAACGTGGAATTCAACATGTCACTAAGATTTGTCACCTCATCAATTGACGATTGCACCATGTTTTCCCAGAAATTAACGGTCTGCTTTATAGTTTTAACGGCCTGGGTGACAGTGCGGATCTCTCCTTTCACCATCGAGATAAATTTTGCGGCCGTTGTTGTGGCCGTTCTGAGCCAATTGGCATTCACTTTACTGTCTGCCGCAGTACTGTTAGTAATGGCAAAGACTTTCAGGCCAGACTCAATCACAGTCAAAGTGAACTCAAACACCCGGCCATTATCCGCACTTTCATTTACACGTAAGCCCGATTCAGTGACGCTGACAGTTAACTCCCCAAGCGTGGGGTGAATCAGAGTACCGCTTACTCCTTCTTCACACGCTGCCACCAAATTATTACGTTGAGTGATCACATCCGGCGCGGAATAAACTTTGCTGTCTTGAATGATAAAGCCACGAAGCGTAATTTTTCGACTACTGCGCCCCAAGTCTTCAATCCAAGCCGTATCACGATAAGGGTATTCATGCACGGCTTGCCGTCTGCCGAAAACGCTTTCACCTGAAACCACGGCAAAGGGTACACCCCGAAATGATGCCGGGTGTAGATGTTCAGACCACTTCCATCCCTGATCTTTCCCCAAAAATGATGAAATGGCGTCTTTAATCAATGGCATATCACCACCTTGTGGTTATTTTAGATACAAAAAAACCGCAATTAAGCGGCGCGTGTGGATGCTACAAAAAAGCCACCGGCAAGGTGGCTTTTGAAAGAGGGTTACTTCCTTATCTTATATAGCGGGATATTTATCTGAGGTATTCCCATTCTGTTACATGCTGATTGAACGTATTCTCTCCAATACGGCCAAACATTGAAAGCGACATTATTTTCAGAAAATGCCTTTAACTCATCACTTGTAAGTTTGGCTTCAGATAGATAAGTAGCATCAAAGACCGCCTCTATTCCAACAGTAACATCTGTAACATCTTCGGACTCTGCTCCTTCGTTGCTTGATGGGTCCACTTTCAGCAATCTTATCCCTACAGAATACTCAAATATATAACATTGCCTGTTGTCTTCCTCGGAAAGAAAAATCTTTATTCTTGATACGTCGCCGTAGGACTGAGTCTTGTGATCCTCATTGAACAATTCTGATAATACAAAGGAGGAGTGAGCTTCTTCGGAAAGTTTAAAACTTGACTCCCGGATATTGACATTAACAATATGTAATTTGTTTTGAGCATTAATGAGTTCGGCATTCATTATGCTGCATCCTCATAGCTAAGATGTGCTGATGTTAGTTCTATTATATCCGCCTGAGAAATTTTTCTGTTTTTTTCCTTCCCAAGAAAAATACCTGCACAATTATCATCATTACGCCATGAAAGTTGGTCGCTTTTTTATTTTTTATCAATGGGTAAGGAAACATCCCTGCCATCTAGAGTAATTGTTATATTTGGTTTTGCACCCAAAACAAAACAGATATCTGATAGCGTTCTGAGCGTCATGTTTCTTGAGCCACTAAGAACCTGAGAAACGTATGATTTTGTTTTTCCAAGCTTATCAGCCAACTCAGATTTTTTGATGGATTTATCTTCCATAGCAAGCAGAACGTCTTCCGTTACGTTAAAAACAAGTTCTTCTTGCGCAAATAACATTTGTTCGTTGTTAAAAATGTGATCATTTTTCATGTCCATCCTCCTCGATTCTTCTCCAGTTAGAGTGGATCTTGCGGATGTTAGATTTGTTTAATTTTGGGTAATCTTTGTATATATAATGGCTGATAAAACAAACGCCACTTTTAGCCTCTGAATACCACAGATAACCCCTTATCGGGATTCTTTTAAGAGCATAAAATTTTTTATTAGATGGAAGGTTGCCTTCGCTAACCAAAGTATCAGAAGCCATTCTTTTGCCATCCGCAAGGCGTTTTATTTGAAGGACTATCTGCATTTCCATGTTTCTCGCCTTTTGCTTAACCAGGCTTTTGGCTGATTCGTAAAAGCTTTCAACGGCACCAACGCAGTGGATTACTGTAAACTTTGAACCATTGTATACAGGCTCTAGCTTCCCCTCGTCTTCCATCATCATCCTTAGCTCATAGTTAATATATATGTTAACTTTATTTTTATGTCAACGTGAATTATTGTGTAGCTTCTTTCACATGACATTAATCTCAAAATGCCATTTATCAGAACCCCTTGGTACGGGAAGCATTTAATCTGACTAATATTTGATCATTGTTACATTTTTTAATCTATCAGACAAATAAAAACACACTTAAACTAAATTAGACCATCCTTGGCTTGAGATAACTACCAGCGGTTTTCCATGCTTAAAAAGTCGTTTTTATGAATGGGGTTCTGTCTGCCTGTGCGGTGGTACGTGAAAGGCCCGTAGTGGGGCTAGCTATCTCAAGGAAGATGAAATTCGCAAATCTTTTTAAATTTCTTTGCCTGCTCTTCCGTTAAGTGAGTTGTAATGTCGGCAACCATTGATGCTACCTTACGCTCCGCAGCATCTCCATCACCTCCTTTACACTCCACTTCATCAATGTATGATAAGCACAAAGAACAAAAATCAACCACTTTTTGTTTCAGAATGTTAGAATCTTTATCAACAAAATCGTAATGATGATAGTTTTCAGCTTTCTTCAAATATTCTGAATTTAATACCAACGTGCACGCAAGAGCTTTGGCCGAATTAGTGGTTCGAATATCACTACCACAATGTTTACACTTAATAGCATTTTTATTGACGAATTCAGCGCAATAAGAACATATTGCATCACTTGATGATCTCCCGAACAAAAGCATCATAAACCCACAGAATGTGACAAACGCTCCAAAAAAAACATGATTATGCTGCGATGCAATCATACCAATATTGCTAACCCTGCCACTTCCATAGTCCGATGGTACGGTTGTTTCCATATTAAAAGCCACAAGAAGCCATATCAAACCAAGGATCAACAGACAATAACCAAAACCTTTCATTAATCACCCCATTTTATTTTTTACATGTTAAAAAACTTTTCCAATATCCTTGTTTAGGGTTCGTATCTAATTCACAAACTGTTTCTCCTTCTGGGGTTACTAGGTATTCCCCATAAACACGACCTTCACCTTCTTTTATAATGCCTTTATTGACAACTAAATAACCAATATAATCATCATTCTCTTTCTTATCGGAAAGATTAAACATATTTACAAATGTTAAGTCGCCAGGAGTAATGTATTTTTCCTTTATTCCTTGATGCAACCCATCAAAAGGAATAGTAAAAGCATGTATCGCATGACTAACAGCCCAAGCAGGGACTTCAAAATAAACGATACCTTTTTCATAATTATAACCAGTAATCTTCATATCATATAATGAACTTTCCGGATCTTCGGTATAACGCTGCTTTATAATATCTTTCTTGCGTGGAATTCCATCATCTCCAATAGATATCACTCTGATACTACTTTTTGACTCAAAAGATTCAGGATTCACTTCCGATACTGTCACTATAGCCAAGGCTCTTTTAGAATCTGGAATAATAGCTGTTGTAGCTATCATGCCTTCACCAGCAACCCAAGATGATATATCACGCCCTTGATAACAAACTAACCCGTTAATATCTAAACTTTCCTGAAAATTAGCAGCAGGAAAAGTAAAACCAGTATACCCATCACGCATGTAAAAATCGTAGCAACTAACATTTTTAGCATTAGCTGTAAATGATAAAAATATACATAACCAACTAAAAATACACGAAAAATAACCAAACCTTTTCATTGCTAACCTCTTTATTTAATTGAACTGAGCAAGCATTAATCAAGCTCATCATAAATCAAGGTTAAACTGTTAAACAACATTAAGAACGCCAAAGTATGATTACGGATATTGCATAGAGGTTGTTACTCTGCCCCCGGTTTTTGCATTAAATTGCTGCCGTTCCCCAGTCTTATTGCTGACAATCGTGATTTCTACCTGGAGTTTGTTTTCACCCATTGCCGATTGAATCGCGTCGGCTATGTTCTGAGCAAGTTCGCTATTATTTGCTTGATTAGCAAAGATAGATGTGGGCCTTTTATCAGATTCAGGCGGCGCTGGTTGATGCATCATGCGCTGTTGATTTAAATAATACCTGTCACGCAAACCCTGCCATTTCGGGTCAAAGATAGCGGCAGTTATTGCATCTGTGATCTCTTTTTGGCTAAACGGTTGTTGACCATGATTTTCCTGTTTGATCATAGCTACCATCAGATTTTCAAGTACCTTGGGGTCATGCATATCTAATTGTTGATTAGGAAGAAAGCCCGTCTCTTTTGATACGAAATTGATGTATGCCTGAGTGTTGTTTCTATCTACACCGCCTGGCGGTGCATGGGTGCTGATTGTGCTATCAACGGTATTCTTCCCCCTGTCACCGTTCAACATTAACTGACGAGCTAGTGCAGAGAGGCCGTCGTGATCATTACCAAACTTAACAAATGTTCCACTTTTCCCTTGCACATACCCTATTCCGTTAGGTGCGTCACGCACATTTCCCGGATTTTTAATTCTCAAACCGAATGAGTCTTTCACTGGTTTTCCGTAAGGATCGGGATACTTAGGAGATTCTATTTTTAGTGGTTCTACTTTTGGCGGTTCTGGAATTTTTGGTGGTTGGGGAATGGCTTCATATCTAAGCTTTTGTGCTTCCCATTGAGCACCATAGTGATCATCAATTTTTTTACCTAAACTACTACTGGGAAATCCCCACTCAAGAAGTATTCTATCTCCAAGAGAAAGGCTCTTCCTAAATTCCTTGTCTCTTAAAGCTCTTTCACGCATATCATCTTTTTTATTTCCGTGATAAAACGAATTAGCGCTATCTCCGTCATACTTTAATTTCTCATTATCTTCTTGATTTTTTAAGTAGTTGAGACCTCCCCCTAAAGCATATTTAGCATACGCAATCTCACTTTGTGCCTTGATTCCTTCCCAACGAGCATCTCGTTCATTTTTTTTATCGTTATATTGATTTAATGCATCATTATCAGCCTGTGACCTAGTTAACCCATCTCGATCGGCCTTACTCAATAGTTCTTGATATATTTCTGGTCCTTTACGTGCCAAAGCCAACCCGTGTTCATCTAAACCAATTTTTTCAGCAATGGTATTTTGAACATCGGACGGATATTGCTGCATGGCCCTGACGACTTCCGGGAAAGTCTTGTATACATCAATCGTTCCGTGTTCATTTTCATAGAGAGGAACACCCATCTTTGTTAATTCCGCTCTGGCTTCTTCCCTTCTTCCCTGTAGTGGATGATTCAAAACTCCATAGAAGCTTTCTACTGACTTTTTAGCATCACCAGCGCTAATACCAAGATATCGCATTGCTCCGGCTATTCGAGTGAAATCAGGAACGTTCATTGCTGAGTTTTTAGCTGCAACATCAAAATCATAGGCTTCTTTTCCCATATCGTTCATTAGCTGAAAGCCTTTCGATATGCCATATGCGGCCATTCCTACACCGCCAATTTTCGCCCCCATCCCCATATATTTAGTTGCCAGTTCGCCGAAGTTTTTAAGCGGAGGGACCATATCACCGATATGCTGGACGTTATCTTTTGCATACTGAGACATATCGCGTAACTTTGTGCCAAGTACATCTACGCCATCCGTTGATTCAGATCCCCCAAATTTCAGGCCCTCTTTAGTCTTTGCCAGGTTGGGATTGAGGCTATTCAACTTTTCATTGATTTCATCAATAACTTTCGTGACATTCTCATCAGCATTTAATTCAAAATCAAAAGCGTTAGCCATTTGTTCGTTCCTTATTCATTCGATTAACTTGTTCAACCCACCACTCAAGCCGTGATCTTGTCAGAAGCCACGCATCGCGCGGCCCCCACTTATAATAAAATGTGACGTCAGCGGCTAGTTGTTGCCAGCCATCGAGCGCTTCGAGTCCAAAAAACCCAGAAGGAACTCCTGACATTTGTGAAAATCACTGATAGCCATTTTTTTCAGTACTGGATCGGGGATTTCTGAAACCAATGAAATCAACAGACGCATAGCGGCAATTGAATGATTTGATTTGTTCTGCGCTTCATAAAACTGCTCAACCTGAATCAATACCGGTTCTTTCAGGTCGATCTGCTCGTAGCGGACTTTGCCGTCGTTACTCTCAATCGGGGTGCTTAAAACGATAGTTTTGGTTTTTTCTAACATACTGATTCTCCAAATTAATTTTCTGTTACCGAGGTGCCTTCCCAGCGCACCTCAAAAGTCGCATCTTCGCTGTTAACTTCTTGCGTGTTGACGGTCCACATGCCTTCACCGATGATCGTTTTACCGTTCGCAATTTCAGCAACGATTGTGACGTTAGTCTGGTCATTGAAATCCGCTACCGTGGTCCCGCCACTGTCACGAACCTTGCACGAGATAAAGCCCGCTTGCGGCTTCTCTTTGTAGCCGTGTACGTAGTCCATCCCCGTTAAGGTTTCGCGGGTGACTGTTGAGGGACTCCAGGTGAAATCCCCTGCGACCATTATTCGAATGCCGTCAACAGTGACATAAGCGGTACCCGCGAGCCTGTTTGATGTATTTCCCATGTTTACCTCTTATGCGGCCGGTTGTAAGCGAAACTGATTAAGGACTGCAAAGACGCGCAACTGATTGATGAGTGTCCCCGTCCACAGCACATCTACCCGGTTCGGATTCTGCGCATTGACTTCAACAATCAGCCCATCTGCAAAGCTTTTTGAATCCTGTACATAACCGTTATATTCCAGTGTTTTATACTGGGCGATTAACTCAGCGCGGATAATGTTGGGGGTCACAATTGCCGAGCCGGGCGCAAAGCGGGTACCGTTTTTCACGAGCTTCATGCGGGCAAACTTACTCGTGATTTGCGTACGGATATAGCGTGTGACGTACATCAGCAAATACAAGGTTTCAACTTCAAGATAGCTGTCATCGTTATCACCAAAACTATTTTTTTGGTACGTCGTGATGATATTTTCGACC
>NZ_JBHFKV010000020.1:0-82808 GCF_042879355.1 Photorhabdus sp. RM71S
GGCAGGTATGGACTCATGGGCCACATAAAGGGAAAGAAAGGCTAGTCAACTTCGCTCAATATACAACAATTTCAGAATTAACAAACAGAATATTGATGCTTGATGTCAATCGTGCTGATATTAAAACGCTGCAACAACTCAGTGATAGAGTTGAATTTATTGCTAAGGAGTTTGCAGAGAAATTAGATAAATTGAAGGGAATGAGATAATGGATAGATACCCTCTAACATTCGAAGAGGCGTGTGACTTTGTTGGTGTATCACCGCCAACATTAAGAAATTGGATTAGAACTGGCAGGCTGGTAGCAGCAAGAAAAGACCCGTCAAAACCACAATCACCATATCTCATCACTCGACAAAATTGTATTGCTGCACTAAACAATCCGATCAACACTATAAAAGTGAGCGCGGTTGACGCTAAGGAAGGTAACAAATGTCAATATTCCGCAGAAACAAGACCTGGTACGCCGACATCACGATCCCAGGCGGCAAGAGAATTAAGCAATCTCTTGGCACAGAGGACAAGCGGCAAGCGCAGGAACTGCACGACAAACTAAGGGCCGACCTGTGGAGGGTAGATAAACTCGGTGATTATCCTGATGTCACGTTTGAAGAGGCTTGTATCAGATGGCTTGAAGATAAATCTGATAAAAAGTCTCTTGATACGGATAAGAGCCTGATTGGTTTCTGGTTGGAGCATTTTTCCGGATATCTCATAAAGAACATTACATCAGCAAAAATTTACGCCGCTGTAGGTAACATGCAGAATCGAAAACATCTGGAAAATTGGCAATCAAAGTGCGGAGCAAATAAAAGAAAGGGTAAAGATATGCCTGTCTATGTACCAAAGCCAGCATCAAAATCCACAAAATCATCTCACTTAACTCTGATCAAATCTATTCTCAGAGCTGCTGAAAGAGAGTGGAAGTGGCTTGATAAGGCCCCAATAATAAAAGTTAACCAGCCAAAAAATAAACGCATTCGATGGCTGGAGCCGCATGAGGCAATGAGATTGATATCTGAATGTCATGAACCATTAAAATCAGTCGTTAGATTTGCACTGGCTACAGGCTTAAGACGGTCGAATATCATTAACCTAGAGTGGCAACAAATTGACATGCAAAGAAAAGTAGCATGGATCAATCCAGAAGACAGTAAATCAGGAAAAGCAATTGGGGTTGCTTTAAATGATACTGCATGTCATGTACTTCGTGATCAGATTGGAAACCATCATAAATATGTGTTCGTTCATAATAAAGCGGCAATTAGAAATGATGGAACAATGACCCCGAAAATAAGAAAAATGCGTGTCGATAATAATAAAGCGTGGAATTCCGCTTTAAAAAGATCAGGAATAGAAAATTTCCGCTTTCATGATTTGAGACATACCTGGGCAAGTTGGTTAGTTCAATCCGGAGTTCCATTGTCAATTCTGCAAGAAATGGGAGGATGGGAATCAATCGAAATGGTAAGGCGCTATGCTCATTTAGCGCCTAATCATTTAACTGAACACGCGAAACAAATAGATTCAATCTTTATTAATCACGTCTCATCTACGTCCCAAGCGAGATTTGATAATAAGGCAAGTAATGGGTAAGTAATTGATTTGATTGGTGGGTTGTCGGGGGCTCGAACCCCGGACCAATTGATTAAGAGTCAACTGCTCTGCCGACTGAGCTAACAACCCAATACAAGTAATTATTCCTCTACACAAAGCTGTCGTCAATATATTATGACTATTTTTTTCTAAAAGAATAATTCACATTCAATTCCAACAGCATTGACAAGTTAAATTGCAACCAATTTGTTTTTAAAGTGAGATCAGACTGTTATTACTATAGTAATCTGTGTCACAATATTTTTCGCAAACATCATCATATATAAGGCCACTTAAAGAGCCGTAACAATTTACCTAAGAAAATATTGGATACTATATACTATGGCAGAAAATATACACACTTCACTTTCCGCTAAAACCGGGGAAACGCAGTTGCAACGTAATCTAAGCAACCGGCATATACAACTTATCGCTATTGGCGGCGCCATCGGCACGGGTCTGTTTATGGGATCAGGGAAAACAATCTCTCTCGCCGGACCATCGATCATATTCGTTTATATGATTATCGGTTTCATGCTGTTCTTCGTGATGCGCGCAATGGGTGAACTATTGCTTTCAAACCTGAATTATAAATCATTCAGTGATTTCTCCGCCGATTTGCTCGGGCCCTGGGCAGGTTTTTTCGTCGGCTGGACTTATTGGTTTTGTTGGGTCATTACCGGTATCGCCGATGTAGTCGCAATCACTTCCTATATCAGCTATTGGCAACCAGATTTTCCACAATGGCTTACTTCCCTACTCTGTGTTTCACTACTGCTCTCCCTTAATCTGGCTACAGTGAAATTATTCGGGGAAATGGAATTCTGGTTCGCTATGATAAAAATCGTTGCCATTATCGCTTTAATCGTGACAGGCGCTGTTCTGATTGGCATGCATTTTCAATCTCCAGCCGGTCATACCGCTTCACTGGCAAATATATGGAATGATGGTGGATTCTTTCCCAAAGGGTTAAGTGGATTTTTTGCCGGATTTCAGATAGCTATATTTGCCTTTGTGGGCATTGAATTAGTAGGCACAGCGGCCGCAGAAACTAAAGATCCAATGAAATCGCTGCCCAGAGCCATTAATGCCATCCCGATTCGTATTATCACCTTCTACGTACTGGCGCTGATAATTATTATGTCAGTCACACCGTGGCGTTCAATCATTGCAGATAAAAGTCCTTTTGTTGAGCTGTTTGTTCTAATCGGTTTACCCGCTGCCGCCAGTATCGTGAACTTTGTGGTATTAACCTCCGCCGCCTCTTCAGCAAACAGTGGGGTTTTCTCCACCAGTCGCATGCTATTTGGATTAGCAAAAGAAGGCGATGCGCCACAGCAATTCAGCCGCCTTTCACGCCGTTCTGTGCCTGCATCAGGGTTAATCTTCACCTGTTTATGTTTATCCTGTGGTGTGGTGCTGATTTATTTAATTCCTGATGTTATGCATGTATTTACCCTAGTCACTACCGTTTCAGCCATTCTATTTATGTTTATTTGGAGCATGATCCTGTGCTCATATTTGGTTTACCGGAAACGTCGCCCAACATTACATAAGGCTTCAACCTATAAAATGCCATTGGGTATTATCATGTCATGGGTCTGTCTGGCATTTTTTGCATTTGTTCTGATATTACTCACTTTACGGGATGATACCCGCCAAGCATTAATCATCACACCTATCTGGTTTATGGTTTTAATTATCGGTTTTCAAGTTGTAAAAAAACGTAGAACACGTTTGTACAGTTAACTTATTCAAATCCTTAATATCTATACCCTATGGATTTCAAGATGCATCGCGGCGGCAAGGGAGTGAATCCCCGGGAGCATAGATAACTATGTGACCGGGGTGAGCGAGTGCAGCCAACAAAGAGGCAACTTGAAAGATAACGGGTATATATGACCTGTTGGAATAATACTCCACAGGTCTTTTCTATTGCTGCAAGCCGAAAAATCACCACTACACTTACTCTATCGGTTAAGAAAATCTTTCTTGCAAAATAAGGTCATTCCACCTTATTCCATCAATAATATTGATGAATTTAAATAACAGGCTGCCGTTATTGTAAACTTCGCAGCCACTTTTTAACCTTATAGGAGAAAGCAATATGACTAAAATTCTTGTGCTTTATTATTCCATGTACGGTCATATTGAAGCGCTGGCATCCACAGTGGCAGAAAGTCTCTGACGTAGAAGTCACGATTAAACGCGTGCCAGAAACCATTCCACCAGAAGCATTTACCAAAGCAGGTGGTAAAGTAGATCAATCTGCTCCGATTGCATCCGTACAAGAGCTGGTTGATTATGATGCCGCCGCATGCGATAAATTTCCCCTATCTGCTCGATAAATGAAGCGACAATTGTGTTTCATCTATTGAAAAATTTTTACACAACTAACGTCATAAATATGACTGTAATTTATTCAATTTACCCATTTTTCCTTTAAATCTGTAGCAAGGTAACCAATTCCGCACAGCTAGGCGGTATATTCTGCACTCATTAAAATAGGGTTAACACCTCTATCATAATGCACAGTACAGAATGAAATGCCTAACCAAATGAAAATGATTGGAATGCATTCAGCTATGATGATAGGCAATCTAACTTTTAAATACATGACCATATTATTAAATTTTTTTTACTTTAATCTCATTAAAGTCAAATTTCAGTTTGAGAAATGTTTTCTGTAAAGAAACAAAAAAATAAACTAAAATAAATTTTTGGATGAAAATATTTACTTTTGTCATTAAAGTCCATGTAAGCAAACCTATTTTAATTGTAATTAAATAAAAAGGTTTTCATAACATTAAATATGTAGTTAAATTTAATTTGATAAATCATCAACACTAATGGATAACAATATGTTATTAAATCAATCTTTAGAAGAAAATAAATTACCTGAATCAGAAGTTCCTGCTGCTACTTTAAACATATTAACCGGCCAAGCACAAGGAGCAGCCCGTTCAGCGGGAATCTTTACTAAAGAAGACCTCATTAATATCAAATTATATGTTAAAAATGGCTTGGAACTTCCTTTTACTTTGCCGGCGGTAAAGGAATATATTCATTACAATGATACTGATATTGATGGTTTGAAACCTGAAAATATTAAGACTTTATTTGAAGAAATTCATAACCATGCGCTTAGCTGGAGTGAGGTAGAAGATAAAGTCCAACGACAGAGTATCGATCTGGAAAATGCAGGAAAACAAATTACCCAAAAGGGAGAGTCAATAATCAAAATCATTGAAAAAATGCCGATTACAGATAGTATAGAGACATTAAAAAACACATACAATAATCGCAAACCAACCAATGAGCAATTATTTAAAATAACTTATACCGATGTTGATAAAAAAGTAGCAGTCGGATTGAAAAGTATCCTAGAAAGCATGGAGAAAGATATAAAAGAACATAAGGAGAATAGCCAGCGAGTTAAAGATGCAATAACCGACTTTAAAATCACACTGTTTGGTGGAACTTTATCAGATGGCAAAAAAGCTGATGGATTACTGCCACAGGTTGATATCAAGCAAAAACTGATGGATGATAATAATCTTTCTGCAACTATCAAAGAGCTGCAAGATGAGATCAATGAGAAGAAAAAAGATATTGAGCAACTCCAAAAAGACTATAATAAATATGTTGAATTGTCATTTTCTGGCGCGGCTAGTCTTATTGGCTGGGCGATTACCGGTGGTATTTTTGGTCCTAAAGCAGAAAATGCGCGTAAACGGAAAAATGAATTGATTGAGGAAGTCAAAGAGTTACAAAAGAAAATTAAAGGTAAAAGTGCATTACAAACGGCAATCCAAAATTTATCCTTACACTGCCTTAGTATTCAGACCTGTATGCAAGATGCAGAAGTTGCCCTAAAACACTTGGATTTCATGTGGAGTACAATGCTAATGCAAATTAAGCTCTCCAAAAAATCGTTTGCTGAAATTGATAATGCATCGATGCTTTTAGTGTTTGAGGAAACATTTAAGCAAGCTATTAGCCCCTGGAAAGAAGTTCAAGGTTCTGCTGAAAAATTGGTTAAAATTTTTGATGAAGCATTGGCGGAATATAAAAAACTCTCTAGATAATTTCTTAAATTAATTTATAAAGTGAAAAAGGAATATTAAAAAATGTCTGAGAGTATCATCTCACAAAAAGAAATCCAGTATCCAAAAGTTAATATCAAATCCTTGGATGAGACTGTAAATAAAATTTGGCTTTTGGCAGAACGACAAACATCCGGTATTACAGCTATTGGAGAGAAAACCGAGCGAATCAGGTTCTATAGCCGTGAACTCAGTGAATTGGTAAGTGAATCTTTATCACAATTATCACCAATATTAAGTCAATTTTTAGCAGGAGATATTTTCCGATCAATCCGTAAAATTGATAAAGCCCTGGAAGCTCATGATTTGAGTGATGAGAATCGCAATGCCATACTAAAAGGACGCGATCAATTGATTCAGAAATTATCGAAAGATATTCACAATGTGATTGCTAATTTCGATGACAGAATCAACAAACTGACTGGAAAAATTAATGATATTAACGATATAGTGATTGCAGAGCGTTTTAAAAATGTGTTGGCGAAAACAAAAAAACAAAAGGCAGAATTGCAGAGTGATATTGAACAGAAAACCAAAGAAAGAAATAATTTAGATGCAGAACGGAATAAAATTATCGAAAGTCAGGATGTTATTCGCGCAAAAAATATTGCGGATATGTTTAAAGATTATCTCCCAAATACCAATGATATCGATGGCCTGAATTTCGCTCAACCTGAAAAAGAAATTATTAAACAAAGTATTGAGATAGTAAAA
This sequence comes from Photorhabdus sp. RM71S, assembly GCF_042879355.1. NCBI lineage: Bacteria > Pseudomonadati > Pseudomonadota > Gammaproteobacteria > Enterobacterales > Morganellaceae > Photorhabdus > Photorhabdus sp. RM71S. The sequence goes on from NZ_JBHFKV010000020.1 coordinate 6,417, forward strand.
AAAGTATTGGGCAAGGTTTCTGAAGGATTGAAATACATCGATTTGGAAAATGCCAGAATGAAGCTCACTGAGCAAATTGATCATACCATGCAAGAATCTAAGGCACTGAAAGCGACATTAGAGGAAACAGAGCTGAGGCTTTCTGGTTTAAATGATGTGATGCAAATCGATACAGAACGCACCACTATGCTTAACGAAGTGGGTAAACTAGAAAAAGCGTGGCGTTTATTCTCCAGTCAATTACACGAATTATCAGATAAGGATATTAATCAGGACTATCTAACCAATCTGATAAACGGACAATTAAATTTCTTGGATAATTTGTAATATCAATATAATATGTTGAAATAGAAATAAATATATTGGTAACGTCAACTTCGTTTAAGAATAGCGATATCATAATCCCGTAAATTCAAGCTCGGTTTTTTTAGGTTGGAACGTATAAGCGATTAGGCCTACGGCGACTTCCAATAAAAAGCCGAGCTGATTGCGGTGCCCTGAATGCCCATCTAAGAAATATTTTTGAGCTGATCCACGACCGGTTGAATATACCTTTTGCCAAAAAAGCTATTGTTTTTTCAATATACAGTTGCTTGCTCATACTCATAATATTGATATCATTATATTGTCAATATACATGTCAAAATAGTGATCAAGTGGGCAGTTCCTTTCTCAATATCGACGATAAAATACACCATTTAATAAGACCTTAACTTAAATCACATAAATATAATAATTTTCGATCTAATATCCCCTCAAATAAATGATATCAATAACATCAAAATTAAGAGGGCAAATCATGAAGGCATTAGTATTAGAAAAAGCAGGTCAGATTTCAATTCAAGATTGGGAAGCCTCCGAAATACTGGGTGAAAATGATGTTGAAATAAAAATTCACTCAGTGGGGATTTGCGGCAGCGATGTGCATTATTATCAATACGGGCGCATTGGGCCATTTGTTGTCGAAAAGCCGATGATCCTCGGGCACGAAGCATCAGGTGTAATCACAGCAGTAGGTAAAAACGTGACTCACTTAAAAATCGGTGATCGTGTCTGTATGGAACCTGGAATTCCTAATCTGCAATCACCACAATCACGGGCAGGTATTTATAACTTAGATCCAGAAATCTGTTTCTGGGCGACGCCCCCTATTGATGGTTGCTTACGTGAAAGGGTTATTCACCCGGCAGCATTTACGTTCAAATTACCTGATAATGTCAGTTTTGCCGAAGGTGCAATGGTTGAACCATTAGCTATCGGTATGCAAGCAGCCACAAAAGCAGAAATTAAACCTGGAGATATCGCATTAGTTGTTGGTGCTGGCACGATCGGAATTGTTACCGCACTTGCTGCATTAGCCGGTGGTTGTTCTGATGTCATTATTTGTGATGTGTTCGATGAAAAACTAGAAATTGCAAAACAGTATCCAGGTCTTCACCCGGTTAATAACAAAGTACTTGCTGAGAAAGTGAATACCTTAACCGATGGTAATGGCGTCAATATTCTATTTGAATGTAGTGGCGCAAAACCCGTCATTACCACTATTTCAGAGCACATTGCACCGGGTGGAATAGCTGTTCTGGTCGGGATGCCTATTGATCCAGCGCCATTTGATATTGTCTCTGCCCAAGCTAAAGAGATCACATTCAAAACAATCTTCCGCTACGCAAATATGTATCCTCGTACTATTCGTTTACTCAGCGCTGGCAAGCTCAAGGTAACCCCCCTATTATCCGCAACCTATAAATTTAAAGACAGCGTTCAGGCGTATGAACGAGCCGCAGAGGGTCGTCCGACAGATATCAAAATTATGTTGGAAATGGAGTAACACATGGCGCTCTATGCTGGTATCGATTGCGGTACACAAAGTACTAAAGTCATTATTGTCGATAGCCAAAAAGCGCATATTTTGGGTGAAGGCAGCTCTCCTCACCCAATAATTAGCGATTCAAACGGCCGTCGTGAACAGCAAGTTCACTGGTGGACAGAAGCACTGGAAAATGCCTTTGCTCAGGCGATCAAGCAAGCAGGAATTTCTGGTACAGAAATTGTCGCTCTTGCCGTATCAGGCCAACAGCACGGTTTTGTTCCTCTGGATGCAGAAGGTCATGTTTTAGCGCCGGTAAAACTCTGGTGTGACACTGAAACTACGGCTGAAAATCAGGAAATTATTGATGCACTCGGTGGTACGCAAGCTGCTTTAGCACAACTCGGATTAATGCCGCAAACAGGTTATACCGCATCTAAAATTCTTTGGTTCAAAAAATACCATCCTGAGTTATGGGAAAAACTGAACGCCGTTTTATTACCTCATGATTATCTCAATTATTGGCTAACAGGCAGATTAGTTGCCGAATATGGTGATGCTTCAGGAACGGGATTATTGAATATTCGTAAACGCGAATGGGATAACCAAATTGCCCAATTCATTGATCAAGATGGCCGTCTTTGGAATGCATTACCTGAATTGGTTTCCGCTGAGACCTGTATTGGCACAGTAAAGCCTGAAATAGCAAGAAGATTAAGGCTTTCACCGACAACCAAAGTTGCGTCTGGCGGGGGCGATAATATGATGGCTGCAATTGGAACGGGTAATATCATTCCAGGTATCACGACCATGAGTTTAGGCACCTCTGGCACCCTATTCACTTACTCTGACAAACCAATTGTCGCTGATTCTGAAATGATCGCGGGTTTCTGTTCCTCTAATAATGGATGGTTACCATTGATTTGCACGATGAATGTGACTTCAGCCACAACCACCATTCAAAAGCTGTTTAATATGGATATTCAGGCTTTTAATGACACATTGAACCAGAGTAAACCCGGTGCTAATGGTTTGATGATGCTACCGTTTTTTAATGGTGAACGTGTTCCACCGCTTCCCCACGCCAAAGCGAGTCTCCATAACCTGGATATTAGCAATATGAATCAACAAAATTTCATTTTGGCGGCAGTCGAAAGCGCCACCTACGGGCTACGTTTTGGTATTGAATTATTTCGCAAGCAAGGGATTGAAATTAATGAGATCCGTTTGACCGGCGGCGGCGCTCGCAGTAAAAAATGGCGGCAAATTGTGGCTGATGTCATGAATACGCCTGTTATTTGTGTCACTAACCAAGAAGCTGCCGCACTGGGTGCGGCTATTCAAGCTATGTGGTGTGATTCCTTGGCAGAAGAGAAAGATAAACAAGCGCAGCTCGCCCACCTTTGCCAATATTTTGTTCATCTTGATGAAGAAACCCGCACCGTTCCAACCCCCGAAACGGCCACATTATATGATGTGTTTTATCAAGATTATTTATCTCTGCTTACTACTGAATATCCCGAGGTGAAGATATGACGACATTGATCGCCGATAATTCTCTTAATGAATGACTCAAGGTCACTGGTATCCAATAATTTTTCATGATGAAAAAAACAAACCTAGCTATTTTAAACGAGGTTTGTCGGCAGTGTGGTGAAGGCGTTTCGCCTTCACGCTTTTTTACCTTTATTTCAATTTACTTTATTTCAACTCATTTAGTCTTATATTGCGCCTCAGCATCAATAAAACGCTGTTGCGCTGTGCTACTCGGTGCTTTGCCCAACAGACTCACAATCACGATCGCAATAGAAGCTAAGATAAAGCCAGGAATAATCTCATACAATGCAAACCACTGGTATTTCATCCACACCAATACCGTGACGGCCCCTACCAACATCCCCACTAATGCGCCATTACGTGTCATACGTTTCCAGATAACAGAAATCAGTACGACCGGGCCGAACGCAGCACCAAATCCAGCCCATGCATTACTGACCAGAGCCAGTACTTTATTGTCCGGGTTGGTTGCTATCACCATTGCGATGACCGCCACCAGCAACACCATGAAACGCCCCACCCACACTAACTCTTTCTGGCTGGCAGATTTACGGATAAAGGGTTTGTAAAGATCTTCCGTCAAAGCACTTGCACACACCAGCAACTGACAGCTTAAGGTACTCATCACCGCGGCCAGAATAGCAGAGAGTAAAATGCCCGCTATCCACGGATTAAACAGAATAACCGCCAATTCCATAAAGATACGCTCACGGTTGGCTGTGACCGGGCCAGACAGTTCAGGATGCATTTCAAAATAAGCAATACCAAAGAAACCGACAGCAATAGTGCCTGCCAAACATAACACCATCCAAGTCATACTGATACGACGAGCCTTGCGGATAGTGTGATGGGAGTCTGCCGCCATAAAACGCGCCAGAATATGTGGCTGACCAAAATAACCTAACCCCCAACCCAACAGCGAGATAATGGCAATAAAGTTCAACCCTTTAAACATATCCATATAAGCCGGGCTTTTTGCTGCTATCAGAGCCAGAGAGGTATCAATGCCACCCACAGAGAAAATAACGATGACCGGCGTCAAGATAAGCGCAAAGATCATTAATGAGGCCTGAACCGTATCAGTCCAACTGACCGCCAAGAAGCCGCCAAGGAAAGTATAGGCAATTGTTGCTGCGGCACCGAGCCACATGGCCTTCTGATAACTGATACCAAACGTACTTTCAAATAACAATCCTCCGGCAACCACGCCAGAAGCACAATAGATGGTGAAGAAGATCAGAATAACCAGTGCAGAAATAATACGTAGAATTTTGCTACTATCCTCAAAACGACCGGTGAAATAATCCGGCAATGTTAGCGCATTATTATTGACTTCCGTCTGGATACGTAGCCTGCCTGCCACCAATTTCCAGTTCAGGTAAGCACCTAAAGCAAGACCAATGGCTATCCAGCTTTCTGAAATCCCCGCAAAATAGACTACGCCAGGTAAGCCCATTAATAACCAACCACTCATATCCGAAGCACCGGCAGACAAAGCCGTTACCACACTACCTAATCTCCTTCCTCCCAAGATATAGTCATCAAAATTTTTGGTTGAACGATAAGCCAAAAAACCTATCAACAACATTCCAGTAATGTAGACAATAAAGGTGATTAGCATTGGTGTATTTACTGTCATGCAAGTTCTCCATAGTGTTATCTGTGTTTTGCAAATCCGCAGTTCTCCCGGGTACACAGAGTTTTCCCTGTCAGGTTCAGGAACGTTGCACCTGATTGCACCTAAAGATGGACCATAATTCTAAATTGAAATAATTATTTTTGTAACCAATTAGAAAGTTACAGTGAATCCTAGATTAGCATCAGGTAATTTAACAACTAATTAACGCCATTTTTTACAAAAAACGTTTACTGAATCACATTTATTTGATTTAAAAATTATACTTTTTAACCATTTTAGGGTTATACGCCTACATTAGCCACAAAATGTTAAACCAATATATATCAATCAAATAAAGTCACAAAAATAAATATATCCACCTAATTATAATAACTAGATTAATTTCACAAAAATAAAACAAGCGATTCTCATAAGGTTGCACAAAGTTGCAACATGTCAGATATTATCATGCAATTTTAGATAAACCTTACCTATTAAGGAGCAAGGATGGGTAGTACAACAATGGGCGTGAAGCTTGATGAAGCAACGCGCGATCGCATTAAAGCTGCGGCACAACGGATTGACCGCACTCCACATTGGCTAATTAAACAAGCTATTTTTAATTATCTTGAACGTCTTGAAAACGATGAACAGATCGCTGAACTCTCTGCTAGTCAGGATGTTAAAGAAGAGAAGATAATCGCAGAAGAAACGGTAACAGATTCGTCTCATCAACCTTTCCTCGACTTCGCAGAACATATCCTGCCTCAATCAGTAAAACGTTCCGCAATTACTGCTGCCTATCGCCTGCCAGAAACACAGGCCGTTCCCATGCTGCTACAACAGGCGCAATTGCCAGAAGATCAGGCACAAGCGACTCATAAGCTGGCTTACAGCATTGCAGAAAAATTGCGTAACCAGAAAAACAGCATGGGTCGTTCAGGTCTGGTTCAAGGGTTATTGCAGGAATTCTCGCTTTCATCTCAGGAAGGCGTTGCGCTAATGTGTCTTGCGGAAGCCCTGCTCCGTATTCCTGATAAAGCCACTCGCGACGCGCTGATCCGCGACAAAATCAGTAACGGCAACTGGCATTCTCACCTAGGCCAAAGTTCGTCCATGTTTGTCAATGCAGCAACCTGGGGGCTACTGTTTACCGGCAAACTGGTTTCTACCCACAACGAAGCCAAACTCTCCAATTCACTGAATCGCATTATCAGTAAGAGCGGCGAACCATTAGTGCGTAAAGGCGTAGATATGGCAATGCGCCTGATGGGTGAACAGTTTGTGACCGGAGAAACCATCGCCCAAGCGCTGGCAAGTGCACGTAAGCTGGAAGAAAAAGGGTTCCGTTACTCCTACGACATGCTAGGTGAAGCCGCTTTAACTGAGGAAGATGCTCAGAATTATATGGTTTCCTATCAACAAGCCATTCATGCTATCGGGAAAGCATCTAATGGCCGCGGCATTTATGAAGGGCCTGGAATTTCCATTAAGCTTTCTGCCCTGCACCCGCGTTATAGCCGTGCTCAATATGAACGCGTCATCAATGAGCTATATCCACGCCTGCTTTCTCTGACATTACAAGCTCGCCAATATGATATTGGTATCAATATTGATGCCGAAGAAGCAGATCGCCTGGAAATTTCTCTCGATCTGTTAGAAAAGCTCTGTTTTGAACCGCAACTGGCTGGCTGGAATGGCATTGGTTTCGTCATTCAGGCTTATCAGAAGCGCTGCCCCTTTGTTATCGATACAGTTATTGACTTAGCACAGCGCAGCAGCCGTCGGCTGATGGTGCGACTGGTAAAAGGCGCTTACTGGGATAGTGAAATTAAACGTGCTCAAATCGACGGGCTGGAAGGTTATCCAGTTTACACCCGCAAAGTTTATACTGACGTTTCTTATCTGGCTTGCGCCCGCAAACTGTTGTCAGTACCTAATCTGGTTTATCCTCAGTTCGCTACTCATAACGCCCATACTTTAGCTGCTGTTTATCATATGGCGGGCCAAAACTATTATCCCGGTCAATATGAATTTCAGTGTCTGCATGGCATGGGAGAACCATTGTATGAACAAGTGGTCGGGAAAATCGCTGATGGTAAATTAAACCGCCCATGCCGTATTTATGCGCCAGTAGGCACTCACGAAACACTGCTAGCTTATCTGGTCCGCCGTCTGCTGGAAAATGGCGCTAACACCTCTTTCGTCAACCGTATCGCCGATACCACATTACCACTGGATGAACTGGTTGCCGATCCGGTGAAAAAGGTTCAGAAACTGGCCGAAACCGAAGGTCAAATCGGTCTTCCACATCCGAAAATTCCTCTGCCTCATAATTTATATGGCAAAGATCGCGCAAACTCAGCCGGTCTAGATCTTGCCAACGAACATCGTCTGGCATCTCTTTCCAGTGCGCTATTAAGTTCTGCTACCGAAGAGCAGTATAGCGAGCCACTACTGGGCGGCAATTATCACCATCAAGGTGAGTTACCAGCCGCTAAACCGGTTATTAACCCGGCGACACCTTCGGATATTGTCGGTCATGTTCGTGAAACAACTGAACAGGAAGTCGGTCATGCGCTGAATGTTGCAACAGAAGCCGGCGCAATCTGGTTTGCCACGCCACCATCAGAACGGGCAGCCATTTTAGTTCGTGCGGCGGAATTGATGGAAAACCAGATGCAACCGTTATTAGGTATTTTAGTGCGGGAAGCTGGCAAAACCTTTAATAATGCGATTGCTGAGGTACGCGAGGCGGTCGATTTTCTCTACTACTATGCGGGACAGATTCGCCATGATTTCGCTAATGATACGCATCGCCCACTGGGGCCGGTTGTCTGTATCAGCCCGTGGAACTTCCCATTAGCCATTTTTACCGGACAGATAGCGGCTGCATTGGCTGCCGGTAACAGCGTATTAGCAAAACCTGCGGAACAGACCCCATTAATTGCGGCAACAGCGGTCAAAATACTGCATCAAGCAGGTATTCCCCACGACGCATTGCAATTATTACCCGGCCGAGGTGAAACCATTGGTTCTCTTCTGGTGGGTGATGAGAGAGTACGAGGCGTGATGTTTACTGGCTCCACTGAAGTGGCCGGCCTATTACAACGTAATATTGCCGGACGGCTTGATGCACAAGGGCGCCCAACCCCTCTGGTTGCCGAAACTGGTGGTCTGAACGCCATGATTGTCGACTCTTCCGCACTGACAGAACAAGTTGTTACTGATGTGGTCGCCTCTGCTTTTGACAGTGCCGGTCAACGTTGCTCTGCCTTGCGTATCCTTTGTATTCAAGATGATGTAGCAGAACGCACCATTACTATGCTGAAAGGCGCCATGTCTGAATGCCGGATGGGTAATCCTGAGCGCCTGTCTACCGATATCGGCCCGGTCATTGATGCGGAAGCCAAAGCCGGCATTGATCGTCATATTCAAGCAATGCGTACCAAAGGGCGCACGATTTATCAGGCAGCACAAGATAATGTGGTTGACAATCAAGAGTGGGATCAAGGCACCTTTGTTAAACCGACACTAATTGAACTAGAAAGCTTTGATGAATTGAAGCAGGAGATTTTCGGCCCGGTTCTGCATGTTGTCCGTTTTAAACGTAATGAACTGGATAAATTGCTGGATCAAATTAATAGTTCCAACTATGGCCTGACTCTGGGTGTCCATACTCGTATTGACGAAACGATTGCACAAGTTACCGCTAAAGCGAAAGTCGGTAATCTGTATGTTAACCGCAACATGGTAGGCGCTGTTGTTGGCGTACAGCCATTCGGTGGTGAAGGCTTGTCTGGTACCGGACCGAAAGCAGGCGGCCCACTCTATTTGTACCGTCTACTCTCTTGCCGTCCTCAAAATGCGATCAACCAAACGTTGGAACGTCAAGATGCTGAATATCCATTGGATGCCAATGCCCGTTCAGCGCTAATGGCTCCCTTTGATGCATTAACAAAATGGGCAGCCAATCAGCACAACGAAGAGCTAAATCAGTTAGTTCAACAATATAAATTGCTGGCACAAGGTGGCACCACCCGCCTGTTGCCTGGGCCGACGGGCGAACGTAATACTTATACCCTGTTACCTCGTGGTCAGGTGCTGTGTCTGGCGGATAATCAACAAGATACATTCATTCAACTGGCAGCAACACTGTCTGTAGGCTGTCAATTGCTATGGCAAAATGATGAACTACATCAGAAACTGTTTCGTCAATTGCCAGATAGCGTCCGTAAATCAATCAATTTGGTTCAGGACTGGCAGAGTGAAGATACGGCATTCGAAGCGGTTATTTACCACGGCGACTCTGATCAACTGCGTCAAGTTTGCGAACAAGTCGCTCAACGTAAAGGCGTTATCATTTCCGTACAAGGTTTTGCCCGTGGAGAAACTAATCTGCTGTTAGAACGTTTGCTACATGAACGCTCATTGAGCATTAATACAGCGGCGGCGGGGGGTAATGCCAGTTTGATGACTATCGGTTAATTTCGGCTGTAGCTAAGGGGAACACATCAAAAATGTGTTCCCCAAGAGTCTTAGCTTAATCACTGGTTGTTTGCCCACGGTTCATTACTGTTTCAGATATTCCTTTAGCCATATATACCCGTAATCTTTCAAGTTGCCTCTTTGTTGGCGGCACTCGCTCACCCCGGTCACATCGTTATCTATGCTCCCGGGGATTCACTCCCTTGCCGTCTCGATGCATCTTGAAATCTATAGGGTATACAATATATTGCCGAACACAAAAATCAATAAGATTTCGAATGATATTGGGAGAATTAATGTTGAGATGGCTAAAAAAAATAATAAGGTAAAATAAATTGGCGCCTATTGTGATATTTAAAAAACTTCCCACATCACTTCTGTAATTTTAAGCAAATGAAATAATAGAAAAAATCCCGTAACAAATAGGTAATTTGCCCAACGTATAAATTCTTCTACACACCCTGATGGGCGATTAAACCGGATTAATGAAGAAAATAAGTTGCATTATTATTCATAATGAAAGAAACGAACCTCGTTATTTTTAACGTGGTTTGTCCACGGTCCAAAGGGAACACATCAAACATGTGTTCCCCCAAAATTAATCATCTCTTTGCTGTTTATATTTCCAGCTTAGTGACCGCCCTGTTGCCAGCTCAAATACTGTTCATACTTGCGCAAAGCAATGTTGTAGTTACTGAATGCCGACTGTGACAGCTTTTCACTCAGTTTTTCCTGAATTTTCTCTGTTGTGAACTCTTTTACAGGGTAATTGCTTGAAGTGAGCAATTCATCCAAACGTCGTAAACGAACCACATACTCACGAACAGTACTATGACTCATTTCAGTCTGTTCAAACAGGTACTGTTTGAACGACATGATGTCAAAATAATCTGTCTCGCTATTGCAATAAATCTCACTGCAAAAACGACATAACGCGACAAATTTATCTTGCAGCTCATCCCAAGTCTTGTCATCAATCAACTCCGTCATCTCGGAGATGGACTCTTTGTTGATCACTTGGCCATTAAAAACCAAAGAGATACGGTCAAGAGCTTTGTGACAATGCAAGCAATGAGTTTGACTATGCTTGTAGTCTTTAATGTAACGGCTGAGCGGCCGTTTCTTTTGTGTTGTAACAGACATAAGAGATAAGCCCTGTGTGTAGTCTTAAACAAAAAACAAATAAGCAAAAAAGTTACTTTTCCGGATTTAAGCGTGCCCGCAAGCGTTTAATCGCTTGGCTATGTAGCTGACTTATACGGGACTCCCCGACTTCAAGTACTGCGCCAATCTCTTTCAGATTAAGTTCTTCCTGATAATACAACGTCAGAACCATTTTTTCTCGTTCAGGTAACGAATCTATAGCCTCAATTACCCGTTGACGAACATCACTCTCCAGCAATTGTTGTAATGGATTGGTTTCATGCCCTTCTTCAATGACAGGTTCACAACTTTCACCATGCATTTCATGCCATTCGTCATACGAAAACAACTGACTGTTATTCGTATCTAATAGTATCTGCCGATATTCTACCAGATCAATCTTTAATTCTTTAGCAACTTCCTGCTCACTGGCTGGACGGCCTAAGTCTTGCTCAAGTTTTCGGATGATTTGCGTCACTTCGCGCGCATTACGGCGCACGCTACGCGGAGCCCAATCGCGGCTCCTTAACTCATCCAACATTGCACCTCTGATGCGTTGTACCGCATAAGTGGTAAACGCGGTTCCCTGTAAGGAATCAAAACGTTCCACCGCATTTAGTAAGCCGATTCCCCCGGCCTGAAGTAGATCATCCAGCTCCACACACGCGGGTAACCTAACTTGTAGCCTTAACGCTTCATGGCGAACTAATGGTACGTAGCGCTTCCAGAGGCTGTTTTTGTCCATCACGCCTTCGGCGGTATACAAATCGCTCACAACAACAGACACCTTTGGAAAAAGAGACTAACCCTCATTATCCAATCCCCTAACAAGGGCAATCGTTTGAACAATGTAGTAAAAACGCTTCTTTTTCACCTATGCGAAATTTATTGTCTGCCTAATAGTATCACAAATTTTAGGCTGTTCCTGATAAACTCCTAAAAAAGAAGGACCGGCGAGCCGATCCTTGATTTATTTGGATTTTTATGTGAATCAGGTTCACATATTGCCCTAGCTGAGCAATTAACGCAGCAGAGACAATACGTTATTAGGAATTTGGTTAGCCTGAGCCAGAACCGCAGTACCTGCCTGTTGCAGAATTTGACCACGGCTCATGTTAGATACTTCAGTCGCATAGTCAGCATCTTCGATACGGCTACGAGCAGCGCTCAGGTTGTTAACGGTGTTGTTCAGGTTGTTAACGGTAGATTCCAGACGGTTCTGAATAGCCCCCAGAGAACTGCGCAGGCTGTCAACTTTTGCCAGAGCATTGTCCAAAGTTTCCAGAGGCTTTTCTGATGCTTTAGCTGTGACTTCATCACCTGCGGTTAATTTACCATTGGTCTTATCAATCTGAGCTTTGAAATATTTTACTTTACCATCTGTAGCGTCAGTACCTTTGACAACATAGTTGTCAGGATCAACTGAACCATCATCCTTAACAGCTTTATAAACTTCTACACTTTTCAGGTCCTTAACTTTAGTATCAGCAGTGTAATCGATATTTTTCTTCGCACCACCTTTACCATCGTCAACCTGTGCAACTTCTTCGCCGTGTGGAACTGCCGCAGAAACAGTGAATGTATCCACTTTCAGAATTTTGCTGTTAATTTCTTCCAGATTAATTTTGATAACTTCGTTATCGTTAGCACCAACCTGAATGGTCATTTCGTTCTTTTCACTTAGAACATGAACACCGTTAAATTGAGTCTGTTTAGAAATACGATCAATTTCCTTTAAACGCTCAGTAACTTCTTCCTGGATAGATTTGGTATCACTCGCAGAGTTGGTTTCATTTTTCGCCTGAACAGCCAGTTCACGAATACGCTGTAAGTTGGTGTTAATTTCGTTCAGAGCACCTTCAGTAGTCTGTGCAATAGAGATACCGTCATTAGCGTTACGTGCTGCCTGAGTCAAACCTCTAACATTTGAAGTGAAACGGTTAGCGATCGCTTGACCAGCCGCGTCATCCTTGGCACTGTTGATACGCAGACCAGAAGACAGACGCTCGATAGCGTTACCCAAAGTACCCTGGGATTTGGTCAGGTTATTCTGAGTCAGCAGGGACAGGCTGTTGGTGTTGATGACTTGTGCCATAATTAGAGTTCCTTTTTAAAATCAAGTCGATATATAAGTTTGGGTTTTACCCACGGTGTTCACCACCGCCAACAGTTTTATCGGCGCCCCTCAAAGAACCTTTAATTTTTCTTGAAAAAACTTTTTCTTTTTTATCACTTTGCCCTGATAAGCCAAACAGCGTCGGTTCTTCACGACTATTCTTACCATAGAAAAATTATTTTTATTAGTAAACTTTTCTAAAAACTTACCGATAACCGGTTCAATAAAGCTTTACTAATAAAGGAGTCAATAAATGGCTAGCATTTCTTCATTAGGCGCCGGGTCGGGGATGGATCTTGGTTCTATATTGGATAAACTTCAGGCAGCAGAACAAAAGCGTTTAGTCCCTCTGACAGAACAGCAAACCAGTTATAAAGGTAAGCTAACGGCTTTTGGCACATTAAAAAGCAGTTTGGAAAAGCTGGAAACCGCGTCTGAATCCCTGAAAAAGTTCGATAAACTTAATACAACCACTGCCAGCGAAAAACATGACGCATTCACTGCCAGTACTGATTCTAAAGCCAGCCCAGGTAACTACAGTATTGAAGTTACGCAGTTGGCGCAGGCACAATCATTACAGGCAGAAAAAGTCAGTAATATCAAAGAGTATATGGGCGAATCTTTGGGTGAAGGTAAAACCCGGACAATCACCATTACTCAACCTGGCGAAAAAAAGCCGATGAAAATCGAGCTGACAGACAGACAAACATCCATTATTGAGATCAAGGATGCAATTAATAAACAGGAAGGTAATGTCAGCGCCAGTATTCTTAAGGCCAAAGATGGCGAAAACTATTTAGTGCTGACGGCTAAAAAAGCTGGCACTGAATCCGTGATGACCATCAAAGTTGAAGGTGATAACAAACTTAGCCAATTTTTAGACTATACGCCGGGTGCAACAAGTAAACTAACTGAAACAGTCAAAGCTAAAAATGCACTCTTGAAAGTTAACAACATCGAAATTGAGCGTCAAACAAACCATATTACCGATGCACCCGAAGGCGTTAAACTAGATCTGAAAAAAACAACCCATGATAAGGACAAGCCTGAGGAACATAATCCAGAAATACTGGTCATATCCCGTGATATTGAGCCGATGAAAGAGGCGATTAAAAACTGGGTTGATGCTTATAATGAGTTGCAAACAACGTTTGATTCGCTGACCAAATATAAGCCAGTAAAACAGGGTGAAGAACCGTCGAAAGATAATGGTGCTTTATTAGGTGACAGCACATTACGCGGAATACAGAACCAGCTAAGAAGCCAAATTTTCAGCTCTCAAAAGGTCAATGATATTCCAACCCTGAATAAACTGGGCATTAAACAAAAGTTTGACGGCAAGCTGGAAATTGATAACGAAAAACTGGAAAAAAATCTAAAAGAAAAACCGGTTAATGTGAAAGCATTCTTTATGGGTGACGGTAAAGAAACGGGTTTTGCCACCCAGACACATAAGCTATTAAAAGATGCTCTGGATAGCCATGAAGGTACCTTAGTTACCGCGACTAATGGCATTAACAAGCATCTAAAAACCCTTGAGAAACAAGTAGACAGAACGAAAGACACTATTAACGCAACAATTGAACGTTATAAACGCCAATTTTCACAACTGGATAAAATGGTCTCTTCCTTGGGAAAAACCGGTAACTTCCTATCACAGCTACAGACAATAAGATAATTAAAGGAAATTATGTATCAACGTTCGGCAAGTCAATTATATGCCCAGATAGATGTGGAGAGCGAAATTATGAACGCCTCCCCCTATCAGTTGATTCAGATTTTGTTCAACGGGGCGCTTAGCGCCCTACGTCGAGCAATTATTCTGATGGAACAAGGTAATATCGCAGAAAAAGGCGCAGCTATTTCCAAAGCGATCAATATCATCGATAATGGCCTCAAACAGGGGTTAGATAATGAAAAAGGTGGAGAGCTGGCACACAATCTCGCTTCCCTTTACGACTATATGACCCAACGTTTACTCCACGCTAATTTACGCAATGATGAGCCAGCCATTACCGAAGTAATAAAGTTACTCACCGAGATTTCAGACGCTTGGCGGCAAATTGGCCCTCATTACAACGCCAGTCAGGATATTGTTTAATGGATAATGAAATGGATCTTTTGTCAGCTTACCAACGGATCCTAAGTTTAAGTGAGCAAATGCTTAATTTAGCTAAAAATGAAAAATGGGATGAACTTGTTGATATGGAAATCACCTACCTCAAAGCAGTAGAAGTGATCAGCCACTCTTCAATATCATCGACTGTTTCTCTTTCGTTACAGCAAAAAATGACCAACATTTTGCAGATAATTTTAGATAATGAAAATGAGATTAAAAAACTACTACAGCAAAGACTTGATGAATTAAGTAAACTCATCAAACAAGCAAGCCAACAGCAATTATTAAATGATAGCTACGGCCAATTCCCTGTTGAACCCTATTATACTCTTATGAATTCTACGGAACAAAAGTAATCGAGAAATAAAGGTGATGTACTCTCATCACCATTATTTACCCGTTTTGTGAGCTTGGTTTAGGATGTCTTTAAAACCTTGTAGTATTCCGATCTACAAATCAGGATTGCCCTTCGTCTTCATATTCCCCCCCATCACGACCAATAGGCATTAATGAGCTGTTATATGTAGCCCTGTGATTTAAGTTGATTGTGAAAAATAAAAAGACCACGCCGGAGCGCAGCCTTGAATAATCTAGCAATACAAAAATTCCAGATATTTAGTTGTAAACTCTAAGTTTACTACTGATATATCGAAGAATCCCCCCAGTTGCCCGTCTCTTAACCAGAACTCTGACTAAGATACAGAGCATTTGCCAAGGTTGAAAAAAATCAGCTATATAAATTAATCATGCCAATTACAGTAAAAACGGAAGGTTTTATCTATTTGTTTTAACAGATCACCTATTTTCTCAGCTTCACTACTTTTATATTGTGGAGAATAATAAACTGACTCTTTTATACGATGCCCAAGATGGTATTTGACTCCATCCACTGTAATTGTTAGTTTTTTATTTGTAACACTTGTCAGATGGTCTTTGTATATAGATAATTCGGTCAAATTTATATCTAATGTATGCCCAAAAATAAGATCTTCGCTTTCTTTCCAATAAAAACCACTAACAGTTTCATTCCCATTGCTTATATTGTTTTCAATCGTAACTAAATTTTTATTACTATGATCCCCCCATTCTTTATATGATTCTTTTTTCGAAATTTCATATGGAGTTGCATCGAAAACCAACATGTATTCATAAGGGACTGAAATATCAACATTTAATTCCCAATCACAAGCCATCATATCTTCTTGTGTTGGCTGCCACGGTACAAAATTGCCGTGCTCATTGCATAAATCGATATGCGTTAAGTAATCATATTTAGTACCAACAGCGACACCATCAACAGCATAGGCACTTCCTTCTTCCACAGTTAAATCATTCACACGAGGGATAATAACTAAATACATATTCTTATCGCTCCAAACAGAACGAACGACACGCTTACGTAGTTTTAATTGAATTAAAGCCCAAGAAAAAGAACCAACCGGAGCGATAACACTGTGACATTCATATTGCTTAGGATCAAACGGGCATTCATTCTCAGGTTTCATAACTTCAGAAATATTATTTCCTTATATCTATATACCCTATGGATTTCAAGATGCATCGCGACGGCAAGGGAGCGAATCCCCGGGAGCATAGATAACTATGTGACCGGGGTGAGTGAGCGCAGCCAACAAAGAGGCAACTTGAAAGATAACGGGTATAAATAATTAAAAATTAAACCACATGATTTAACTTTCAATCTATCATTAAACATTCAGTAAATTTTTATGAATTAATGCAACCAGCATAAAACTTAAGATTTAATTATAACAGGATATGCTGTTCATTCTCCTTATCGTTTTTTGATACTTATCAATAAGTTAACATTAACCTCATAAAATAGAGTTGAGAATTATTATTCGAAACCGTGACACCTTAAATATTTTATTGACTATGAGTTTTACAACACTTAATTAAACCGCTAACTACAACAAGTATTCAACCAAAACATGCGGTAACGTTGCAAATTCAGTTAACCGCAATAAACACGGCTAAAAAACCAGATAATATGAACGCTCCGAGTTGGAAACTTCATCCGCTAAAAGGGGCTGATTATAACAAAATGGGCAGTACTGAAATGTGGACAGAAATGCAATCTCAGTATGAGCTATGGATTAGCTCTCAACACAAAAAACCAGAAATAAAACCGATGGAATGTCCTGTTTGCAGCGCCGCGGAATTTATCCACGACACTCGCGATCTGTCTTACTAACAATAGATATCAATAAATTAATACCTACACCGGCATATTCATAATCTCCTGATAAGAAGCCACCAGCTTATTTCTTACCTGGACGCCCATTTGCAAAGCGATACTGGATTTCTGCATCTCCACCATAACATCATTCAATTCAACACCGGGTACACCTAGTGTAAAATCCTGAGTTTGTTTTGTGGCATTCAAACGTGTCTGATTAATTTTACCAACAGCCGCCATCAGTTGACTGGCAAATCCACTCTGCAATGGTATTGGTTTTGCGATACTTGCTGCCTGTGACGCCTGAGCTTGCATCAATTGCAGCACGCCTTCAATTGCCTGAATTGACATAAAAACCTCGTGTTAAACCACCCCTATAACCTACTCAATTCAATGCCATATTAACCCAAAGTTTATACCCTTCATCCTTCAAATTGCTGCTTTGTTGGCTGCTTTCACTTACCCCAGTCACATAGTTCTCTATGCTCCTGGGGATGCGTTCACTTGCCGCCGCGCTGCAAATTGAAATCTATTGGGTATATACGGCATATTTTTAGACTGCCACCCTAACATAGCCCTCTCGATCTAAAGCGGGTAATTAAAGTAAAAAGTCTGGGCTTATTGTGCCATTAAAAGATGAGTGAACAGCGAATAATGACAAAACTGAAAATAGGAAGAATTTTTTCGATTGCGTATGGGGAGTCTGTTTTGTTACGCCACGCTTTTAGTATTCATGTTGAACAGCAAGGCAAGGATCGTCTATGAGTGCCGCAACAACCGACGTTGAAAATCAAACTAAAGGTTTCAGTGCTATCATTAACCAGATAAAAGCTGATCCTAAAGTGCCATTATTAGTTGCCGGCAGCGCAGCCGTTGCGATTGTCATTGCCCTTTTCCTGTGGTTACGCAGCCCCGATTATCGGGTGCTTTACAGTAATCTGAGCGATAAAGATGGTGGCGATATTGTCACACAATTAACCCAATTAAATATCCCTTACCGTTTTGCCGAAAATGGCGCTGCTATCATGATCCCTGCCGAACAGGTGCATGAGACACGGCTAAGATTGGCGCAACAAGGGCTGCCTAAGGGTGGAGCTGCTGGATTCGAACTACTCGATAAAGAAAAGTTTGGGATCAGCCAATTCAGTGAGCAAGTTAACTACCAAAGGGCATTGGAAGGTGAACTGTCACGTACCATTGAATCTTTAGGGCCAGTGCAAAATGCCCGTGTTCACCTTGCACTCCCCAAACCCTCGCTGTTTGTCCGTGAACAGAAATCGCCCTCAGCTTCCGTGACCGTTGGATTACTGCAAGGCCGGACCCTGGATGAAGGCCAGATAAACGCCATTGTCCATATGGTTTCCAGCAGTGTCGCCGGCTTACCGCCGGGCAATGTCACCATCGTTGATCAGGCCGGACGTCTGTTGACCCAAGCCGATGCTACCGGACGCGATCTCAATACCAGTCAACTGAAATACATTCAGGAAGTAGAGAACCGCTTCCAACATCGTATTGAAGCGATTCTGGCTCCGGTTGTCGGTCGTGGTAACGTTCACGCACAAGTGACGGCACAGGTGGATTTTTCACGTCGTGAAGAGACAGCGGAAGAATATAAACCTAATCAGCCACCAAATCAGGCGGCGGTTCGCTCAAAACAGTTAAGCGAGAGCGAACAGAGTGGCGGCCCTCAGGTTGGCGGTATTCCCGGTGCGCTTTCCAATCAACCGAGCCCTCCACCGAGTGCGCCGATTGATAAACCAAATACCAAAGAGAACAACAAAAACGACAAGAGCGATAAGAAAACCTCATCCACCGGTAGTAGTAACGAACGCACGGTCAACAGTAATCGCAATAACCGCCGTGACGAAACCACAAACTATGAAGTGGACCGGACTATTCGCCATGTGCAACAACAAGCCGGCGGTGTTGAACGCTTATCTGTCGCCGTTGTCGTCAATTATGCCACGGTAGAAGGCAAAAATGGCCCGGAAACTCAGGCACTAACCCCTGAGCAATTGGCAAAAATAGAAGCGCTGACCAGAGAAGCGATGGGCTTTTCTAAAGAGCGTGGCGACAGCTTGAATGTGGTTAACACGCCATTTACTGAAAGCAAAGAAAACATCGAGGTTATTCCTGTCTGGCAGAACCCAATTCTGCTGGAAAAAGCCTTCGATTTTGGCCGCTACCTGCTATTGATTCTGGTGGCATGGCTGCTATGGCGCAAAATGGTTGTTCCTCAACTTGCCAAAAAACGCGCTGCGGAAAAAGCCGCCCTTGAAGCACAGAAAGTTCAGAAAAAACAACTGACTGAATCTAGTGCAGAAATGGATGAAAAAACGCGCCAGAAACTGACGCGTCAACGAGTCAGTGCTGAAATTCAAAGCCAACGCATTCGCGAGCTGGCAGAAAAAGATCCTCGCGTAGTGGCACTGGTGATCCGTCAATGGATGAGTAACGAACAATGAGCCTGAACGGAACAGAAAAAAGCGCCGTCATGTTAATGACCCTGGGAGAAGATCAGGCGGCCGAGGTGTTTAAACACCTGAACTCCAGGGAAGTCCAGCAACTCAGTATCACAATGGCAGGCATGCGCCAAATTTCTAACCAGCAACTGGTGGATGTATTGGCAGAGTTTGAAGAAGATGCCGGCCAGTATGCGGCACTGAGTATCAACGCCAGTGACTATTTGCGCTCAGTGTTAATTAAAGCGCTAGGTGAAGAACGCGCTTCTAGTCTGCTTGAGGATATTCTCGAATCCCGTGAAACCACCACCGGTATTGAGACCCTCAACTTTATGGAACCTCAAATGGCAGCCGATATGATCCGTGAAGAGCATCCACAGATTATCGCCACCATTTTGGTTCACTTAAATCGTGGACAAGCAGCCGATATCCTTGCGCTGTTTGATGACAAATTACGCAACGACATCATGCTACGTATCGCAACTTTTGGTGGCGTACAGCCGGCGGCACTGGCTGAACTGACAGAAGTGCTCAATAACCTGTTAGACGGTCAGAATCTCAAGCGTAGCAAAATGGGTGGCGTTCGTACTGCGGCTGAAATTATCAACCTGATGAAAAGTCAGCAAGAAGAGAATGTTATCGAAGCCATGCGTGCCTACGATAATGAACTGGCACAAAAAATCATCGATGAAATGTTCCTGTTCGAAAACCTCATTGATGTGGATGACCGCAGTATCCAACGCCTGTTGCAGGAAATCACTACCGACTCTCTGCTCATTGCACTGAAAGGCTGCAACCAGCAACTACGCGATCATTTCCTCAACAATATGTCTCAACGTGCCGCAGAGATTATGCGCGATGATCTGGCAAACCGTGGTCCGGTACGGATGTCGCAAGTGGAAAGCGAACAGAAAGCGATTCTGCTTATTGTTCGTCGTCTGGCAGAAAGCAGTGAGATTATCCTAAATGGTGGCGACGATAGCTATGTCTGATAAGTTAAACAATGCTGACTGGCAACCTTGGAAACCAAACGAACTCACACAGTGGGAAAAACTACGGACCAAACCAGAACCCGTAGATGACTCACAGGAAGACTCTGAGCACAATGAAATCCTTGAACAAGCGGTAATGCTGGATAACCTGAAAGAACAGGCTCGACAAGCAGGCCATGAACAGGGATTTACCGAAGGTCAAGCGCAAGGTTATGAAAAAGGTTACCAAGCCGGCTTAGAAGCCGGTTTGGAACAGGGGCGAAAAGATGCCATTCAGCAGCAGCAACCTATCACCGAGCAGTGGCAAAATCTGCTAGCGGATTTCCAACATTCATTGGAAGGGCTTGACACGATCATTGCATCCCGCTTGATGCAACTGTCACTGACCGCGGCGAAACAGATCTTGGGTCAACCGGCGATTTGTGATGGCACTGCCCTGCTCAATCAGATCCGTGAATTTATTCAACAGGAGCCAATGTTGAGTGGAAAACCCCAATTGCGGGTTCATCCACGAGATATGCCAATGGTTGAACAACAATTAGGCAACACGCTCTCATTACACGGCTGGCGCTTACTGGCAGATAACAAACTGCATCCCGGTGGTTGTAAAATTAGTGCCGATGAAGGCGATTTGGATGCCAGTTTGGCAACCCGCTGGCATGAGTTATGCCGGCTGGCCGCACCGGGGGAATTGTAATGACAGCAAGACTCGGGCGCTGGCTGGCGACACTGGATGCTTTTGAGCAGAAACTGGAGAAAACTTCACCAGTGCGTCGTTATGGACGTCTGACCAGAGCGACCGGGCTGGTGATGGAGGCAACGGGTTTACATCTGCCTCTCGGAGCAACCTGCCTGATTGAGCGACAAAACGGTAGCAATGTTGAAGAAGTTGAAAGTGAAGTTGTCGGTTTTAATGGCGAAAAACTTCTCCTCATGCCACTTGAAGATCTGGAAGGGATTGTACCCGGCGCCCGGGTATACGCCCGCCCATACAGTGAAGATTGTGGCAGTGGGCGCCAGTTACCACTTGGCCCGGAACTGTTAGGGCGAGTTTTGGATGGCGCCGGTCGTCCACTGGATGGTTTTCCTTCGCCAGATACCGGCTATCGTGCCCCACTCACCACACCGCCAATCAATCCACTGCAACGTACACCAATCAGTGATGTACTGGATGTCGGTGTACGAGCGATTAATGCCCTACTGACCGTAGGCCGTGGGCAGCGTATGGGGTTGTTTGCCGGTTCCGGGGTTGGTAAGAGTGTTCTGCTTGGCATGATGGCACGTTACACACAGGCTGATGTGATTGTCGTTGGTTTGATCGGTGAACGTGGCCGCGAAGTTAAAGATTTCATTGAAAACATCCTTGGCGCCGCCGGCTTAGCCCGCTCAGTGGTTGTCGCCGCACCCGCCGATATCTCACCTCTGTTGCGCATGCAAGGCGCCTCCTACGCTACCCGTATCGCTGAAGATTTTCGTGACCGGGGTAAACATGTATTGCTAATTATGGATTCATTGACCCGCTACAGCATGGCGCAACGTGAAATTGCCCTAGCCATTGGCGAGCCTCCTGCAACCAAAGGCTACCCGCCTTCGGTTTTCGCCAAACTTCCGGCACTCGTGGAACGTGCAGGCAATGGGGTGAATGGCGGTGGCTCGATTACCGCGTTCTATACCGTACTCACCGAAGGTGATGATCAGCAAGACCCGATAGCCGATGCTGCCCGAGCAATTCTCGATGGTCACATCGTCCTCTCCCGTTCGCTGGCAGAATCAGGACATTACCCGGCGATTGATATTGAAGCTTCTATCAGCCGCGCAATGACCGCGCTCATTGATAAGCAGCACTACCGGCGGGTACAGCAGTTCAAACAACTACTCGCAAGCTATCAGCGTAACCGTGATCTGATTAACGTCGGTGCTTATGCGGCTGGCAGTGATCCGCTATTGGACAAAGCCATTGAGCTTTATCCCTACATGGCGCAATTTCTACAGCAAGATATTGAAGAGCGTAGTGAATATGAAGCTGCCTGCATTCAATTACAACAGTTGTTACCTACATAACGTAACGATTTTCTGGGTGTTGCCATTAAAGCGAGGAATAAGATGCAGCAACAATCACCTCTCATAACCTTGCGTGACCTTGCACAAAATGCAGTGGAAAAAGCCGCCACTCACTTAGCACAAGTTCGTCAGAACTATCAGCAAATGGAGCAACAACTCGCAACGTTGATGGGCTATCAGGATGAATACCGAGAACGCCTAAATGACACATTGAGTAATGGTATGCCATGTACCACTTGGCAAAATTATCAGCAATTCATGAAAACGCTGGAAAAAGCGATTGAACAGCACAAATTGCAGCTTAATCAATGGCAACAGCGGCTTGATACGGCTTTATCACAGTGGCGGGAAAAACAACAGAGCCTTAATGCCTTCGATACTTTGCAACAACGGGCAGATAACAACCGAAGATTACATCAGAACAGAACGGAACAGAAACAGATGGATGAGTATGCCCAACGTAGCGCACAACGGAGAAATAAATAATGAATCTCACTCTTTTGCCTGCCGACCTGAAACCGACAGAAAATCAACCACCGCGCAGCAATTCACTCACTGATGCCGATCAACCTTCGGCTTTTGCTCAGTTTCTTAATCTGGAAACCGAACTGGCGCAGAAAGGCGGGACCAAACCAGGAAAAATATCATCCAAAGAAGGAGAAGAGATTATAGATGATACAGACCACGATTTGTCGCCACTATTATCTGTCCCAAACAAATTGTCTATCGCAAATGAATTATCTACCTCAAATGAAATACCAACGGAACCTATTACCTCCTCGCTGATTCCCCTTGATGTAAAAGCAGATGCAAACAAACAACCGGTTGCTGTTGATGAGAAACTCATGTCAGCAGAAGAGCTGGCGGCAAGTTTACCCATACAATTATCCGGGTTAGCCATCAAATCAGAAAACCAGAAAAGTAGCCTCCAACCTGACGGACTCGTTAAACATAATGATAAAAACCGTCAAATTAGCGTTAAAGAATTGGTCGTTACAGGATTATCGACTGAAGAGAATCCTCTGACAGCGATTGCAGAACAACCAAAACAGGAAGAAGAAAAAGCAGAAGCCTTTTTTAAAACCAAACCTGAAAACCGATTTGGGCAAAATTCTTCGGTAAAACCCAAGATTGCTGTCGCAACTATCCAGCATGAAACTGCAACTCAGCCTCATCCACGTGAATCAGCACTAACTCAAACTACCGCTCAAGCTGAGATCCAGCCCGCGCCAGCAGTCACTGAAAATCAACAAACCGGGCAAATCTCCTCTGTGGCAACCTCTCCCCTGCTCTCCGTAGGGCACAATCAGACCGCCCAGTTTCAGTTATCCAGTGCCTCTACCCCCTTACTGAATGCCCAATTGGGTAGTGAAGAGTGGCAACAACAATTAAATCAACAAATCATTTTATTCAACCGCAACGGCCTGCAACAGGCAGAGTTACGCCTGCATCCACAAGAGCTAGGTGCCTTGCAAATCCGCATGTCCGTTGAAGATAATCAAGCACAATTACATCTGGCATCGGCTCACAGCCATGTCCGGGCGGCACTGGAAGCGGCATTACCTGGACTTCGCCACGCACTGGCAGAAAGTGGTATTCAACTGACCCAAAGCAGTGTCAGCAGTGACAACGCTAGCCCATGGCAACAAGAACAACGCTCTGATTCACAACATTCAGGCGGAACCGCAAGCCGCAATGCTGATGCCACCTCAGAAAATCACTCAGCCACTGAATCCACAGTACATTTAACACCTCATCAACTCGCGTCCGCCCGAGGAGGTGTGGATATTTTCGCCTGATAGTGGAAAGTAGCTTCATAACAAACGAACGAGTTAGTCGTTTTTTCCCCGTTTGTTCCAGCTATTGCCTGCGGAAATACGCGGGATAATGATTATCGATATTGATGGATAAGTCAGCCCACCACGGAATGCGTGGACACTTATCCGCAACAAAAACAGGAATTTGTCTGTCCATGTCTGACTATAGCTACGAGCATAAACGCAAAAATCCATTTGGGATGATACTGTTAGTACTGATTGCCGTTATCGGCGCCGCCATCGGGGGATACAGTTGGTGGGCGCTTAAACAGGCAAAAGAGAGTGACTCCACGGCATCCAAAGCCATAGAAGTCCCTGTCTTTATGACTCTGGAGCCTTTCACCGTCAACCTGATCGACAATGAAGATCACTTTGACCGAGTGCTCTACATTGGTGTGACTTTACGTTTAGCTGATGAAAAAACTCGCCAGCGTTTCCACGAGTATCTGCCGGAAGTTCGTAGTCGTATGTTGTTGCTATTATCACGCCAAAAATCGGCCGATCTGGCTCATGACAGCGGTAAATTGCGTCTGATGGACGACATCAAGCAAACACTTCGCCCAACCTTGGTACCCGGTGAACCGGATCAGGTCATCACCGATGTGCTGTTTACCACGTTTATTCTGCGATAATCACCATGAGTGACAATATTCTTTCACAGGCAGAGATTGATGCTCTGCTCAATGGCGACAGTGCCAGTGACGACGTAGAAAATACCGCGTCCGGGGAAAATGAGGTTCGCCCTTATGATCCCAATACCCAACGTCGTGTTATTCGGGAACGTCTGCAAGCACTGGAAATTATTAATGAACGCTTTGCTCGTCATTTTAGGATGGGGTTGTTTAACATGCTCCGCCGTAGTCCTGACATTACCGTCGGCGCAATAAAAATTCAGCCTTATCATGAATTCGCCCGTAACCTGGCAGTACCGACCAACCTTAATCTGGTTCATCTGAAACCGCTAAGAGGAACAGCGCTGTTTGCATTTGCACCAAGCCTGGTTTACATCGCGGTAGATAACCTGTTTGGTGGTGACGGACGTTTCCCGACCAAAGTGGAAGGTCGTGAATTCACCCATACTGAACAGCGAGTGATTAACCGGATGTTACGCATGGCGTTGGATTCCTATCGTGATGCCTGGAGCGCCATTTTCAAAATTGAAGTGGAATATATTCGCTCTGAAATGCAGGTGAAATTCACCAACATTACAACATCACCGAACGATATTGTGGTGACAACGCCATTTCAAGTGGAAATTGGTGCGTTGAGTGGTGAATTTAATATCTGTATTCCGTTTGCCATGATCGAACCACTACGGGAACGTCTGACCAATCCACCATTAGAAAATGCCCGGCAAGAAGACAGCCTGTGGCGAGAAAGCCTGGTAAAACAGGTTCAGCATTCAGAGCTGGAATTGGTCGCTAACTTTGTTGATATCCCGCTGAGGCTGTCAAAAATCCTGCAACTTCAGCCGGGCGATATCTTACCTATTGATAAACCCGAACGCCTGATCGTTCACGTTGATGGTGTGCCCGTGCTCACCAGTCAGTACGGAACATTAAACGGGCAATATGCCCTGCGTGTCGAACATCTTATTAACCCTGTTTTAAATGCTCTGGATGAGGAACAGCCCAATGAGTGATGCTAAGCAACCCACAGATACCGCTTCAACCGGATCTGCCGAAGATATGTGGGCAGAAGCTCTGGAACAACAGGCCGCGCAACAACAAACCTCGGACAGCAGCGCGGCAATTTTTGAATCTCTGGAGCCTCAGGATACACTGGCTCACTTATCGGATATCGACCTGATTCTGGATATACCGGTCAAATTATCCGTAGAATTGGGTCGGACAAAAATGACCATCAAACAACTGCTGAGATTATCTCAAGGTTCAGTAGTTTCTCTTGATGGCCTTGCCGGGGAGCCGTTGGATATTTTAATCAATGGATATCTGATTGCTCAGGGTGAAGTTGTGGTTGTATCCGATAAATACGGTATCCGTATCACTGATATCATCACCCCTTCTGAACGTATGCGTCGCCTGAGTCGTTAATATGGCTTTCCAGCCCTCTTTGCATAATGGCGCGGCAGGTTCTGCCGCGCAAACCCAAGCGGTTACTCAAGTCGCCACATCCGCGCCACTTCCCGCAGGTCAGACGTTGATGCAGGTCAGCAGTGCACTGGCGGGGGTGTTGCTATTGATTTTCACCCTCACTTGGCTAATACGCCGTATAGGGTTGTTTTCCAACAAAGGGAAAACTCAGCAACAATTGAGTATCAAAGCCAGTTGCTCTCTGGGGCAACGTGAACGTGTCGTCATTGTCGAAGTTGAAGATAACTGGCTGGTATTAGGTGTCACTGCTCAGCAAATTAATTTATTACACCAGATGCCAATACCTGAATCCCACCGTAATACCACCGAAGAACAAACTATAAAACCGGCACTATTTGGTCAGATTTTAAAAAATACGCTGATGCGACAAGGCAAAGATGATGAAAAAAAGTAGTTCTCTCTTTATAAGGGATAAGTTTGCATTGTCATGCCGCCTGGGGATGATACTCGCTGCGCTTATTTTACCGATAGATGCCGCGGCACAGTTACCGGGCATCATCAGTCAACCGCTGGCAAACGGTGGGCAGAGTTGGTCACTACCGGTTCAAACATTAGTTTTCATTACCGCGCTGACGTTTATTCCCGCAGCCTTACTCATGATGACCAGTTTTACCCGCATTATTATCGTGTTGGGTTTACTGCGTAATGCTTTAGGCACCCCATCGGCGCCACCGAATCAGGTTTTACTTGGACTGGCGTTATTTATGACGTTTTTCATTATGTCACCGGTTTTCGATAAAGTTTATCAAGATGCTTATCTGCCTTTCAGTGAAGATAAAATGAGTCTGGAAACCGCGTTAGAAAATGGCGCCAAGCCGTTACGGCAATTTATGTTGCGTCAGACAAGGGAAAACGATTTAGCGCTGTTTGCACGTCTTGCTGATCAACCGCCGTTTGAAACCGCCGATTCTGTTCCTATGCGAGTATTAATGCCGGCATTTATTACCAGCGAATTGAAAACCGCTTTTCAGATTGGTTTTACCCTGTTTATTCCATTTTTGATTATTGACCTAGTGGTCGCCAGCGTATTGATGGCGTTGGGGATGATGATGGTCCCCCCTGCAACCATCTCACTGCCCTTTAAACTCATGCTATTTGTCTTAGTTGACGGCTGGCAATTACTACTGGGTTCTCTGGCACAAAGTTTTTACGGTTGACCTGAAAAGAGGCAAACATTATGACTCCTGAATCAGTAATGGCATTGGGAACAGAAGCCATGAAAGTCGCATTGGCGCTAGCTGCGCCGTTGCTGTTAGCGGCTTTATTATGTGGTTTAATTGTGAGCTTATTGCAAGCTGCAACACAGGTTAACGAAATGACACTCTCATTTATTCCCAAAATTCTGGCGGTATTTGTCACTACCGTTATCGCCGGCCCTTGGATGCTAAACCTATTGCTGGACTACATGCGTGAACTCTACAGCAGCATACCGGTGATAATTGGCTAGTTATGATCTCTTTTAACAGTGAAATGCTGATCCAGTTCGTCAGTGAATTTTTCTGGCCGCTGGTTCGGGTGCTTGCGCTGTTCAGTACTGCGCCATTATTCAGTGAAAAACAGGCGCCTAAGAAAGTTAAGGTTGGACTAGCCGTGATGGTAACACTGCTCTTGATGCCAAACCTGCAACCTGCGCAAGTGCCTATTTTCTCTGTTGCGGCATTCTGGGTGATGCTCCAGCAAATCTTAATTGGGGCATCACTTGGCCTGACAATGCAAATTGCCTTTGCAGCCGTGCGTCACGCCGGTGAAATAATTGGTTTACAGATGGGGCTTTCATTCGCTACCTTTTTTGATCCCTCCGGCGGCCCCAATATGCCTATTTTGGCACGAATCTTTAACCTCTTGACCTTACTGTTATTTCTGGCCTTTGATGGTCACCTATGGCTATTATCGGTTCTGGCAGACACCTTCCAGATTCTTCCGGTACAACCACTGCAACTCAGCGCTCAAGGATTTTTACTGCTAGCACAAAGCGCCAGTATGATATTTATCAACGGCATGATGCTGGCTCTACCATTGATAACACTATTATTAACACTGAATTTATCATTGGGGATTTTAAACCGGATGACACCACAACTTTCCATCTTTGTGGTCGGTTTTCCGTTAACGCTGACTACCGGTATATTGGTACTCACGCTTTTAATCCCGATGTTAGCGCCATTTACCGAGCGTATGTTTAGTGAATTATTTAATCGACTGGCGGTCATTATCAGTGGAATGGTTATCTAAAGGCATTTTTAAAACCGGAATTGATCTGAAAAAATTATAAGTATTCTATACAACATAAATCGTATTGCTTTATACTCCTGTCGATAAGAAAAAGACAAGCGCATTTTATTATCAACTAACCGCTTATTCTTAAAGATGTTATTAACATAGAAAAAAATAAGCTCATTAGAGCGGAGTAATAAATTAATGAATATAGAACAAGAGTTATATAATGCCGCAGTTAACTTAATTGAAAAACGATACCCTAAAGGATGGGGTGGCGCTGCCGCAGTACGGACAGAATCGGGAAAAATCTTAACCAGCATTGCCCCTGATACCAAAATTGACGCATTATCCCTTTGTATGGAAGTTGGCGCTTATCTGGAAGCCCATAAACTGAATGAAGCGGTGACACACTCTTTATGTCTCTACCGTGAAGATGCCGGCTGTGAATATATCATTTTGACGCCATGTGGAATATGTCAGGAGCGTTTGGTTCATTGGGGAGGCTCAGTAAAAGCCGCGGTGACTAATGATAAAAATGAACTGTTATTTAAAGCCATACGTGAACTGCAACCTTATCATTGGTCAGCCGTTAATGGAGAGAAACTCTAATATACCCGTTATCTTTCAAGTTGCCTCTTTGTTGGCTGCACTCACTCACCCCGGTCACATAGTTCTCTATGCTCCCGGGGATTCGCTCCCTTGCCGTCGCGATGCATCTTGAAATCCATTTGGTATATATGTGATTTATTTTAACTTGGTTATTTATTTTATTGCCAAGTATTAACTATTCATTGTGGTTAATACTTGGTTATATTAAATGAAATTATATTTTAACAAAACATTACCACCAAGACATCAAAATAATTTAATCATCAAGGTACATTAATTTTAAGCTTTAACAAGCCAGAATTAAAAATAATGACTATCATTTTCATTTATTAATTTAGCTAAGACTTATCAATATATCATCTTACTTATTAAAGATATTTTAAATAAACAATTCACAATATTATTTACGAGAATAAATAAGAGACAATAATAAATTTTTTACAAATAGGTGACACTATTTCGGATTTAATTTTATCTACCCTATTTATCTATAACGGTCTGAAAACAACACCAGAAAAAAAATTCCTTAAATTTCAGCAGATTTTGCCTACCTCAAAAATCCGTTCAATCGCTATGGGCTTGGTAGAAGTAGAAGGAAAAATAACAGCGGGAACTCACTTCAAAAGTCCTCTGAGTAACAAGCTATGCTATGGCTATCGTTATTATGAATATGATGTCATAAAAGATTCAGAAGGCGATAAACGTTATTCTTTGCGTCATTCGGAAGAAAAAATCCGTCAATTCACTTTGACCGATGATTCAGGATCAGTCCGTATTGATGCAACGCCAGAAACGTTGACATTTGTGAATTTTTCTTCTTATCAGAACGATGAAACCGATTCCGTTTCTTACCAAGAGTACTTGTTATTTCCAAATGAAGAGTATTTAATTATTGGCACAGCTATTGAAAAAGACGATCAAATTGTTATTACTCAGGCTGCTCCTCACAGATTACTGGGGATTGCCTCTAAGGGATATTTAGGCACCTGGAATGAAGTTGCGCCAATGCGCCGTAATCTTGCAATTACTGTCATTAGCGCAGCAATTCTGATTGCCTTTATTCTGACCGTTCCTTATGAATATCAGTCTCATCATTTAACGGTTTTTTATCGTGAATCTCCATTACTGAAATGGTTATTTTAGAGATAACAGCAATGGGTGGATATCTTCTCACTTTTCTTATTCTGGCCGTCATCCTGATCATTGCGGTTCGTTATCTCATAGGCGTTTTTAATAAAATCGTTATGTTAAAAAGATACCGGGATAAAGCATTTGCCAATATTGATATTTTACTGAAAAAACAGGTTGATTTAATTCCACAGCTTATCGCAATAACAGAACAAGCAATGGCCCATGAAAAATCGTTCTTTCTGCAACTAGCAGAAATCAGGAAAAACTACCCCAGTGCAAAAACAACCAATGAAAAGGTGAAAATGGGTAATACATTAGCACATCAGTTGTTGTCATTTCTGATACTTGCAAAGAATTATCCGGCCCTAATCAGTCAGCCGCCTTTTCAACATTTGCAAGCGCAGATCACTCTGCTGGAAAATCAGATTGCAGACAGACGTGAATTCTTTAATGAAAGTGTTGCCCTTTACAATACCGGGATCCGGCAGTTTCCCAATATCATTTTCGCCCAGATATTAAGATATAAACCTAGCCCAATGCTGAACCCCATGCAAGGATAAAACCCATGTTTACCATTCCATTTGATTTATTCGGATTTGTTGACGCCATCCGTAATAATCCGGGTATTTTAATCGTTACTGCGATTTTCGGCCCTGTGGGTGCAATGTTATGCCTACTTCCCTTTGCTCGAATACCAGGAATTAGCCAGGTTATTCAAACACTGGTTATCAGTCTATTAACTTCTGCTTTTATTAATTTACTCTGTGTCGCTATCATTTATTTAATCTTTACAAACGATATTATCCGCCTGTTCTGGAGCTTGATTATTGTCCAAACGGCCTGTTTGTCCTTTTGGTTTATTAATAAAGAAGCTGTGTTTAAACTGGCTGAACAGGATGACGCCCTACGCCAGAGGCATTCGAAAATAGAAAGAAAAAATAATACCAAGAAAAAGAAAAGAAAGCAGAGGAAATAAATACATATATCCTATGGATTTCAAAGTGCATCAAGATGGCAAGGGAACGAATCCCCGGGAGCATAGATAACTATGCATAACTAACTATGTGACCGAGGTGAACGAGAATACAGGGAGCCAAATTCTAGCAATCACAAATTACACTCTCCATAGTAACTGAGAGCACGTTTTTTCCTTAACCAATATTAACACTGCCGCCACCAATCACAATTCCACCACAACTCACCGCATCACCGGTTCTCGCCGCAGGTTTACCATCAACAAAAACGGTGCTAGAACCACCGGCAATTATTCGTGAATGAGATGAATGCGGCGCCAAACTATCGCCCTGACGAGCTAAAGGAATACCGTCAACTTTCACACTGGTCGATCCCGAAATAACCGGTGTCGCTTCACAATCACCATGCGCTGTGCCAATATCACCAATCTTTACTGCATTACCCATATTCCTTCCTCTATATCTGGCAAAATTAATATAATTAGTCTTTAAAATGGAACCAAGATGATGATGAATAGCCTAACTCCTACAATAGCAATGTCTCAGCCCACATATGTCCCGGTTCACAGATATTATTCAATATACGTTTACAACGAGCAAGCGATTCTTCAACAGATAGATATCTTCGTGAGAAGAATAACTTTAATATTCGCCTAACACTGTGATCAGCCGTAATACCGATACTTTTTAACTCGGTAAGTAGTGTTTGGATTAATCGACGTAATCAAATCCCTCAATCTTTTCCAGTTATTCTGGCGTAATCGATAATAGCTTTCTTTTACTGCTCCCATCAAGAATAAGTATCGGGCCAAACAACCCGATATTGCTACCCATTAAATTACCTGAACAAAACGGCCATTAATTAATGAAAAGATTGGTGCGACGGTAGCCAAAATCGTATCTCCATCTTCCTCATCAATGTAATAGTAGGATATTGGGGAACTTTCTGGGTCTGATTTATTCACCAACCTGACCATTCTTCCCTGATTCATTATTTTCACTCTGTAGTCATCCCAATTAATTGGTTTCATTTTGAAACTTTTTATTTTGATATTATGGTAAACAGACTGATCAGCAAAAACACTCTCTTCACTTTCACCGGAAACCCAAGCCCAGGCTCTAAGCGCAACTTTTTGTTGATCACGGAGTGTATTCAAATCCTTAGCGTTATAAGCCTGCCAGACCGCTACATAAGCTTGTTGTAATTGCTGGCGTTGCTCCGGGGTATCGGTATAAGGAGTTGCTTTCTCCCATTCCCATTCAGGCAATCCACTAACTTTTACATTCCTGCTAAATCGGTATAAGGTCATATTGGGTGGATATTCTTTCGGATCAAAATACTTTTTCTCTATATGCCCAGCATCTATTTTTTCCGCCTGTATCACATGACGTACTACCGGTGTGCTAATAGCGGCATATTTCGCTTCATTTGCGGGCGTTATTGCCACAGGCTGACCATTTTTATCTACCGCTATTTCAATTGCCGTCAGTACCTCGCTCTTTTTACCACGCATGGCCGTCAATTCCAGATTACATTTGGCTTCAGGATTAAAGTGGTTGCGGGTTTCATCTGATAGCTTATCCGGGGAAAACCAGCCTAGTGCGCCAAATTCCAGACTGATTTCATTTTCACCGTTTGTCATAAATAACATGGAAGCCGTACTGGCAGTACCAAATCCCCGGCCGCCCCGGGCTGAATTTCGATTATCCATTCCCGTTACACCATTGGTTTTGATGTCACAAAAGGCATACTGAATATCGAATAAACTGCGAATATACAACCGCGGTTCATTTGCATTAGCACCTCGCATTACTATCACACCTAAACCTGACATAATAATCACGCCTAATAATAGCAATAACCATTTTAATCTCATTTTATCCTCACATTCCGGGTAACCCGGTGATAAACGGAATACCATCCAACTTTAATATTAACCCAATCCACAATCCCAGTATCTCTTTACAATCAAAAAATGCTGAACTGATATCACCGATTTTTATTGCATTTCCCATCAAGAGAAAATATCGGGTCAAATAACCCGATATTGCTACTCATTAAATTACCTGAACAAAACGACCGTTAATTAATGAAAAGATTGGCGCGACGGTAGCCAAAACTGTTTCTCCATCTTCCTCGTCAACGTAATAGTAAGATATTGGGGAACTCTCCGGGTCTGATTTATTCACCAATCTGACCATTCTGCCCTGATTCATTATTTTAACGGTATAGTCATCCCAATTGATTGGTTTCATTTTGAAACCTTTTTCGTTGATATCACTGTAAACAGATTGATCAGCAAAAATACTTTCTTCACTTTCATCAGTGGCCCAAGCCCAGGCTTTAAGCGCAACTTTTTGTTGATCACGGAGTGTATTCAAATCCTTAGCGTTATAAGCCTGCCAGACCGCTACATAAGCTTGTTGTAATTGCTGGCGTTGCTCCGGGGTATCGGTATAAGGGGTTGCTTTCGCCCATTCCCAATCAGGTAAGCCACTAATTTTTACATTACGACTAAACCGGTATAAGGTCATATTGAGTGGATATTCTTTCGGATCAAAATACTTTTTCTCTATATGCCCAGCTTCTATTTTTTCCGCCTGTATCACATGACGTACTACCGGTGTGCTAATAGAGGCGTATTTCGCTTCATTCGCGGGTGTTGTTGCCACAGGCTGACCATTTTTATCAATTGCCACTTCAATTGCCGTCAACACTTCACTTTTTTTACCACGCATGGCCGTCAATTCCAGACTACATTTTGCTTCAGGATTAAAGTGGTTACGGGTTTCATCTGATAGCTTATCCGAGGAAAACCAACCCAGGGCGCCAAATTCCAGACTGATTTCATTTTCACCGTTTGTCATAAATAACATGGAAGCCGTACTGGCAGTACCAAATCCCCGACCTTCACGGGCTGAATCTCGATTATCCATTCCCGTTACGCCATTGGTTTTGATGTCACAAAAGGCATATTGGATATCGAATAAACTGCGAATATACAACCTCGGCTCATTTGCATTAGCACCTCGCATTACTATCACACCTAAACCAGACATAATAATCACGCCTAATAATAGCAATAACCATTTTAATCTCATTTTATCCTCACACTCCGGGTAACCCAGTGATAAGTGGAATATTATTCAACTTTAATATTAACCCAATTCACAATCCCAGTATCTCTTTACAATCAACCAATTCTGAACTGATATCACCAACTTTTATTGCATTTCTCATCAAGAAAAAATATCGGGCTAAACAACCCGATATTGCTACCCATTAAATTACCTGAACAAAACGGCCATTAATTAATGAGAAAATCGGTGCAACAGTAGCTAAAACCGTATCGCCATCTTCATCAACATAATAGTAGGATATTGGGGAACTTTCTGGATCTGATTTATTCACCAATCTGACCATTCTGCCCTGATTCATTATTTTAACGGTATAGTCATCCCAATTAATTGGTTTCATTTTGAAACCTTTTTCGTTGATATCACTGTAAACAGATTGATCAGCGAAAATACTCTCTTCGCTTTCATTAGTAGCCCAAGCCCAAGCTTTGAGAGATGCTTTTTGTTGTACCCGTATAGTATTCACATCTTTGGCGTTATAGGCCTGCCAGACCGCCATATAAGCCTGTTGCAATTGCTGACGCTGTTCTGAGGTATCCGTATAAAGTGTTGCCTTTATCCACTCCCATTCAGGCAAGCCACTGATTTCCACATTTCGGCTAAACCGGTATAAGGTCATATTGGGTGGAAATTTCCGGCTATTAAAGAATTTTTTATCTTTATGCCCAGCCTCTACCTTTTCTGCCTGTATCACATGACGTACCACTGGTGTACTAATAGCAGCATATTTTGCTTCATTTGCTGGTGTTATTGCCAAAGGTTGACCGTTTTTATCTATCGCTACTTCAATTACTGTCAACACCTCGCTCTTTTTACCACGCATAGCAGTTAGTTCCAGCGTGCATTTAGCTTCAGGGTTAAAGTGATTACGAGTTTTATCTGACATTTCACTTGGAGAAAACCAATCCAACGCACCAAACTCCAGACTGATTTCATTCTCACCATTAGCCATGAATAGCATAGATGCTGTACTGCCGGTACCAAATCCCCGACCTTCCCGAGCCGAATTACGGTTATCCATTCCCGTTACGCCATTAGTTTTAATATCACAAAAGGCATATTGGATATCGAATAAACTGCGAATATACAACCGCGGCTCATTTGCATTAGCACCAAACATCACCATTACTCCTAAACCAGACATAGTAATCACGCCTAATAATAGCAATAACCATTTTAATCTCATTTTATCCTCACATTCCGGGTAACCCGGTGATAAGTGGAATATTATTCAACTTTAATATTAACCCAATTCACAATCCCAGTGTCGCTTCACAATCACCAAACGCTGTAT
Source organism: Photorhabdus sp. RM71S (assembly GCF_042879355.1). Lineage (NCBI taxonomy): Bacteria > Pseudomonadati > Pseudomonadota > Gammaproteobacteria > Enterobacterales > Morganellaceae > Photorhabdus > Photorhabdus sp. RM71S. Next base: position 42,271 of record NZ_JBHFKV010000020.1, read on the forward strand.
CGATATCACCGACTTTTATTGCATTTCCCATCACAAAAAAATATCGGGTCGAATAACCCGATATTGCTACCCATTAAATTACCTGAACAAAACGACCGTTAATTAATGAAAAAATTGGCGCGGTAGTAGCCAAAACTGTTTCTCCATCTTCCTCATCAACGTAATAGTAAGATATTGGAGAATTCTTTAAGTCTGACTTATTCACTAACCTAACCATTCTGCCCTGATTCATTATTTTAACCCGGTAGTCATCCCAGTTAATTGGTATCATTTTGAAGTCTTTTGCATTGATATCACTAATAGATTGATCAGCAAAAATACTCTCTTCACTTTCATTAGTAACCCAAGCCCAAGCTTTGAGCGCAATTTTTTGTTGATCACGGAGTGTATTCAAGTCCTTAGAATTATAGGCCCGCCAAGCAGCCATATAAGCCTGTTGCAATTGCTGACGTTGTTCCGGGGTATCAGTATAAGGAGTTGCTTTCTCCCATTCCCATTCAGGCAATCCACTAACTCTTACATTCCTGCTAAATCGGTATAAGGTCATATTGGGTGGAAATTTCCGGCTCTTAAAGAACTTTTTATCTTTATGTCCAGCTTCCACATTTTCTGCCTGTATCACATGACGTACCACCGGTGTGCTAATAGCAGCATATTTCGCTTCATTTGCGGGTGTTATTGCTACAGGCTCACCATTTTCATCAATTGCCACTTCTATCGCTGTCAACACCTCGCTCTTTTTACCACGCATGGCGGTTAGCTCCAGATTACATTTAGCCTCAGGATTAAAATGATTACGAGCTTTATCTGACATTTCACTTGGAGAAAACCAATCCAACGCACCAAACTCCAGACTGATTTCATTTTCACCATTAGCCATGAATAGCATAGATGCTGTACTGGCGGTACCAAATCCCCGACCTTCCCGAGCCGAATTACGGTTACTGAACCCGGTTACTCCATTCGTTTTAATATCACAAAAGGCATACTGAATATCAAATAAACTGCGGATATATAACCTCGATTCATTTGCATGAGCACTCAACATAAAAATCACTCCTGATAACAGCAATAACAGTTTCAATCTCATTTTATCCTCACATTCCGGGTAACCCGGTGATAAATGGGATGTTATCCATCTTAGGCTTAAAGTTAGTATCATAGCCCATTTCCCATGAAGCTGTTTCAGCGCCCGGGACTATCTCTGGTCGAGTAATAGGCCGCTCTTCCCCTATCAGATTAATTCTTAACGGGGATTCTTTGGCTTTTAATGGATCAGCAATAACCCACTTCTTTTTGACTTGGATTAAAGATTTTTCACCATCTTTTTTTTCCACATCCGCAGCTACCTCAATTTCCGCAACAATTCCATTATGGTAGCCAGCCAGATCGATCCCTTTATCATGTTGATCAAGTTCAAAACCCGCCGCTGTTTTTACAGCCACGCCCGCTCCCATTGCGACTTCCATTATCATAATATGGGTCTTAAAGGCGACATTCATTTTTCCCTCCAGACTCAATTTCAAATCATTCTTATCACCGGCGTCAAAAGTCCACTGCTTTTGTTTATAAGCGGCACCCAATTGAAAGGACAGATTGCATGCCAAAATAATGCAACATTCCAGATCTAAATAGTTTTTATCATTTGAATTCCTGCGGGCCACCGCCTCCCTGAATTTGGCTGCCACACGCTCTATCTTGCAATACGCCGCCCCCATTTGAATGAGATCCAGTTTTGCCGTCATCCCCAAAAAAGGAGCGGCACTGAAACCTAGAAAATGGGTACGGTCATCCATCGAAGTGGTTCGGTCATAAGCATAAGCCAGTCCAATATTGATGGGGTCCACCTTAAGCTCAAGCAGTTGGTAGCTGCGGGTGCCTTTTGAATCCGGATCGGGCGCCAGGTATTCTTTGGTATAACCCAGTAGCTTTTCCACCCGATTGATGGCCTCTAAATTGGGCAGGTTTTTCCTCACCTTATTAATTTCCGCAAACTTCGCCGAATAATCCATATCCTGAACCGTTAAAGCGTATTCGACGTTAATGGCCGTCTGTCGGGTCAGATAAAATGGGTCCGTATGGGTTGTCCACCCACTGCGCAGTTTATTGCCATTTTTAGGCTTGACATTTTCCATCGCCTGACGCGCTTTTTTCTGCTCATCACGTCGCTCTTTTACAGTGCGTTCTCCATGAGAAAAATCAAAGCTCAATCCAACCGAGACCATAAAACTGACCGACGGGTAAACCGCTATCGTCGCGTACTGTTGACTATCCAGGCAGCCCTGGGTTATTAACTTATAATAACGCGGTTCACTGTAGATATCTGTCGGGTTGGCAAGATTAGATAAATAAAACCAGACACTTTCCAAATCACTTTCAATCTCAGCGTCTGCCAACTGATCTTTATAAAATAATGTCACCTCCTGCGGAGCATTAAATTCTAGCGTTTTCTCTTTCTGCCCCCCCGTTAGCACCGCATGATGTTTAGCCGCATTATTACATTTAGTTTCAATCTGTATCGTCCCTTTTTGACCTTTTCCATGATCAATCAGGCTCATCTTAATTGCCGGCTTTTCAGGCCAAATCTGAGTATTCTGACCAAAAGTGACGCTGATTTTATAAATACAGGGGTCCGGGTTGTCGCATGTCATGCAGGCAACACCAGCACGGTGTGAAATAGTTTGCTCAGCCATATCAATTACCTTTTAATTACCTAATCGGGGATAAAACCCAATTCGCTTTTTAATAATGTTTCCATCCGATAATAACCCGGCCACTGGGGGTCTCTGAGTGCGGTTAACCATGCCCGCGGGATTTGCTCAAACTGATTGATATGTCTCTCCACCAGTAAATAGAGAAACCCTCCAATGGCGCGTTCATCAGTGATTTCATTATCACGACAAAAATAAAAACAATCCTCTGCTAAGGTTTTATGTTGAATAAATGTGGCCTCATCCATGTAAGCGGGAAAATAATGTGTCTCAGGGAACGGGTTTTTCAATATCCGGTCTGAATGTGCCGACAGGGAGTCGTATGGCAGATCTATCGTACCGGCGCCATTATGGTAATTGACTTCATTAATAAATTGCGTCAGTTTATTAATATATCGTTGCTCGAATAGCTCATTTAACTGAGCATATTGCTTTGTTGTGATCCGCAACATCTTTTGTCTGGAGCATGCCTCTGCGGGAAATTGTTTTCTGACCGCGTGAAAATTATCTTCATGCTTAACGCCCATCAGAGAAGTGCTAATTTTATTTATCGGCCCCAGAAAACAGTGAATTTCCCAGTCACTGAGGACACTGAGAAACTCCCAGATATTACGCGGATCATAAAACCGGAAAAATACCGGTTTATCTTGATCGGGTAATAATACTTGGAGATATTTGCGTAAATGCTGACGCAATGTTTTCATATCCGCTTTTGAGTGAAGACAAATTCCCCAGCATGTTTTCCATTCCTCTAAATACAGTCCGACTTTTTCTGTTACCTCCACCAAATAAGGCGCCACCTTAAGCAGCTCAGGTGATAAAGATTCGTCATAAAGACAAACCGCAGGGGGATTAAAATTTTCCAAGATAAAAAACAATCGGTATTCAATCGCACCGTCAATGACGGCATAATATTTTTCAGCGGCCATCAGTTGTTATCCTCCTTCGGACAGTGTGCAACAAACAAGGAACCAGCACTAGCGGCAGCTTGCAAAATAACCGGATTCGCCGGTCGCAATAAATCTCCAGGACTCCCCCCTGAGTTCAGATTAATAGATGGACCTTTAATATCGACACCATCAGCATGAATAACAATAAAGCTATTACCTACTTTCAGACTGATTTTATTGCCGCTTTGCACCGTAATATCACCATTGGTATCAATACTGAGCATACCCTGAACTTTCTGTGCCACATTGCCGCCAGCTTGCAAAGTTTTGTCACCCTCAACCTGAACAACGTAGTTCCCGGTGGTTTTATGCTCCTGCTGCCCATCAACCGTTATTTTACGGTTGTTGGCAATCACCAGTTCGTCATCATGTCCAATGCTGGTTGTACGGTTGTAATTAATTCGCTCATCCCGGGAATTAAGCACCTTAATCGCCAGATTTTTCTGAGCATGAATAAACACCTCTTCTCGGTCTTTTTCATCCTCAAACCGCAGTTCATTAAAACCCTCTCCTTTATGGGTTTTTGAACGAATTGACATCTGAGTTTTTGCTATCGGCAGATGGTTAGGCACAATATTAGCGGCATGATAGGTACGCCCAGTAATAATTGGCTGATCGGGATCGCCATGTAGAAAATCCACCAACACTTCCTGCCCTACACGCGGGATAGCAATCATACCCCAACGCTTGCCGGCCCAAGCCTGACTGACTCTGATCCAACAAGAACTCTGGTCATTGAATTTGCCATATTGATCCCAGGCAAACTGTACCCGCACACGCCCGTATTCATCACAAAAGATCTCTTCCCCCTCAGGGCCAACCACGGTCGCAATTTGTAGGCCGTCAATGCGCGGCTTAGGATAAGGCGAGGGACGCCATACCCGGTTGCGATCGCCAAAGGTGAAATCGTTCGTTAAGGTCGTCCCCATTTCACCGAAACGGGATTCATCCGCCTGTGGCTGTCTACCGTGATGGCTGATGCTAATGACCAGCCACAGGGTATTAAATTGCGCTTTCGGATGATCAGTCAGCGTAAACCCTGATGCCGGCGCCAGGGCAAAACAGTCACTTTGCCCACGGCCAAACATAGCATCAGTGCGGAGCGCTTCCAGACGATATTGACTCAGGCGCTCGCCAATCGCACCTTTTTTAAAGCGCCCGGGAAAATCATAGTAAGTGTAACTGGGTAAATCTGAACGCTGGTGGTTAATTTGGCGTTCGTGATATTCATATTCAGCCCCCCACAGTGGATTTTTAAAAGTACGATCCTTCAACTCAATATTGGCAATCCCGACCTGTTCACGCCAACAGAATCGACTGATACTGCATTGGCTTCCTGTCGCATCCAATTCTGGATGATAAGGCAGTGAAAGGTTGCTATTTATCCGATAAGAATCAGTAAAAACAATTAATGGCTCTCCCCGCTCTTCACTAAAATCAAAATAATAGAATATTCCTTCATCAGCCAATAAACGATGAAGAAACGCCAAATCACTCTCATCGTATTGAACACAAAATTCCCGTTCAGGATGCTCATAACGCAATAGGAAATGGAAGTTTCTAACGCCATTTTCTTTCAATAATATTTCAATAATCTCGGTCACAGATTGATGCTGAAAAATACGGGAATTCACCCGTAATCCCGCACGCCATAAACCAGGGTGAAGAGTCAAGGAATAATAACTGCGATGACGACCTGTCGTACCTTGTTCAAACTGAGTCACAATCCCAGTGACACTGCGTTCTATTTTTCCATCGCGATAAACGGTTAGTGTCGCAAAATGATCCAGAACATCCGCAAAATCAATATCCGGGTCAGCACTGGTTAATGTCACCTCCAGACAAAATAATGTTGATAGAGCTTCATCTAGCGTAAAGTCAACCACAACAAAAGTTTTCTCCGGGAGACTACCCGCAGTAAGTGTAAAAACCAGCCCTGAATCTGTCATGACATTCCTCCTGATTGCAGGAAGTGGAGACTCAGGGAATTAAGCAGATCATGTAAAACAACCATAATTTCACCCTCTTTTACTTAAATGATTACCGCACCTATTCACCGGCATATTCATTTACCAAATTTTCCTCTGTTCAACATATGAGCGGGAGAATAGAAGATGGAAGAAATAATCAACTTATTTTTTTAAAAAAAATGATATTTTATTCTGGTGAAAATAGGGATTTTTGCGTAAAATTTCAATATATTAAATAAGTTACGTTAAAATTAATGATAATGATTTTATTAACCAAAATCGTTGGCCTGAATCAGTAATAAAAACAAAAGAGGAAACCAAATTAACGTAATATTTCAAACGATATACTTTTCTTTTCCACTTATCAGTCGAATCCGCTGTATATATTTAACTGCAAAAAAACAGCATTCACTTTATTAAAAGTAAACATCTATAGGAGTATTAATTCAGAAATTAAAACAGAATTATTTAAATAATAAATAATGACGTAAGATATTTAATTGATAAAATCGCTGGCCTAAAAACCAGCGATTAAAGTAAAAATTAAATTAACGAAATATCTCAAACAACGACATGCCTTTCATATCGACAAATGTTTTATACGATGCTTGAAGTACGGCTTGTTGCTGATAATAATTCGAAATCGCTGAGTTCCATTCTACATCAACCAATTGACTCAAACGGCTTTTATTCGCCAAGCTGCGTTCTGCCCCCAAATTATTTAAGTCTTCTATTTCTCTCAGTTGTAAACCCAATACCGACTCCACAGAAGAGATATTATTCAACGCATTGCGAGCGCCGCGGTTAGCCTTATTCAACAATTCCAGCGCATCATCACGACTATTTTGATCTGCCCCGGTAAAGGGTGTTTTCAATGACTGAATCGCCATGTCTATGGTTTTAAATATATCAGATTCACTCGGGCTGCCATCCGGCTCTTTTATCGGATTACTGGTAGACGAGAGAAAAACCTGCTCCCCGGTATGTCCAATAATCATAGAGCGGTTACTATCTACTTTCTGAGTTATTTCCTCAGAGCCACCTCGATAGCTCACTGTACCGCTTGTACTCTCATCAAAAGGCTTCACATCCGTTTTATAACCGGCAAAAATATAGCGGCCATTACCATCGGTAGTATTACCCAAATTCACCAGTTGTTCTTTAAACCCTGTCAGTTGAATAGCCAACGAGTTACGATCTTCATCACTCAATACACCGTTTACTGTGGCTACCAAACTTTCATGAATATTTTGAACCACACCGACAGCTTTGGATACCACACTCAATTGCATAGAAATCGCGTTGTTAGCAAACGAGCGAGCGGTTATATACTGCTGGTTCTGAGATTCAGCCTGAGCAACCATGACACCCTGAGATGCCGCCATCGGATCATCAGATGGATTTATCACCCTCTGACCACTGGATAGCTGTGCTCCCTGCTGCATCCATTTCGACTGAGCAGTAGTGATACTCGTCATTTTCTGCTCGTACAATATATTGGTACTTACGCGCACAATTTCATTCCTTTTAAATATTCAGCTATACCCGTTATCTTTCAAGTTGCCTCTTTGTTGGCTGCACTCGCTCACCCCGGTCACATAGTTTGCTATGCTCCCGGGGATTCTCTCCCTTGCCGTCGCGATGCATCTTGAAATCCATTGGGTATATACCCGTTATCTTTCAAGCTGCTGCTTTGTTGGCTGTACTCGCTCACCCCGGTCACATAGTTTGCTATGCTCCCGGGGATTCTCTCCCTTGCCGTCGCGATGCATCTTGAAATCCATTGGGTATATACCCGTTATCTTTCAAGCTGCTGCTTTGTTGGCTGTACTCGCTCACCCCGGTCACATAGTTTGCTATGCTCCCGGGGATTCGCTCCCTTGCCGTCGCGATCCATCTTGAAATCCATTGGGTATATTAAATGGCTCGTTTATTAGTGACGGAGTTCTAAAATAGCATTAAATAGCGTTGTGGCAGTCTGGATAACTTGAGCATTGGCCAGATAATATTGCTGTAAGTTTTGTAATGCGCCATATTCTTCATCTACGTTGACGCCGGAAACCGACTGCTGTTCAGCGTAAAGTTGTTTAGTAATATTATTCTGAGTTTCTAAATCAACATTCGCCGTGCTAGTCTGGTTACCAATAGTACTGACCATCGAAGCATAAGCACCAGAAAATGATGCTTTACCCTCTACCAATTTTTTGTTCTGCAATTCAATGAGTTTTTTGGCATTGACGTTATCACTCGGCCCACCATCTTTAGTACCGGCAACCGCCAATTGCGACGCATCTTTAATATTAACCGCCATACTGCTAATAACACCATTGACCGCTTTCAGTGTATATCGATCGTGTTCTTTTGCATCGGTTGGATCAACTTCAACTTTTAATCCATCAAATTCCAGTGTATTACCTGTTACTTTGGCAGCAATATCCGCCTTATCAGAGGCTCGCTGGATTTTCCAATTAGCCCCATCGTAGCTAATATGATAATCACTGGCTTTCACCGCTGAGGTATCTGTATATTCCACTTTAAAATCAACAGAACCTTTATTTTTACTATCAGCAATTACATCCGGGTTATTAAATGTGAAGAAATCTTCACCCGGTTTGCCTTTTAAATCAAAACCAGCACGATGAACCTGATTAAATTGATCGCCCAATACCAACGCTAATTGGTTTAACTGATTACGGGAATTATCCAGCACTTCACTACGCGCCCTCAATGTGCCGCTTAATTGCCCTTTATCAATAAATTTTTCATCAATTTCAACAAGATCACCAAAACCACGATCATAACCTAATGTGATGCGACTGCTGTCCGCATTGGATGAAATCGCTTCAACTCGGTAAGCGGTTGTTCCCTGAACCAGTGTTAATCCCCCTGCAAAAGCGACATTGTAAGAATCACTATCCTGCTGAGTCACACTCACGCCAACCAGTTTATTCAGTTCATTGACCAATTGATCACGCTGATCCAGTAATGCATTCGGCTCAGCACTACCGCCGCCTCTCATACGGGTAATTTCACCATTGAGTTTAGCAATTTGCTGCGCATAGTTATTAATAGACTCAGCCGAGTTAACTATTCCCCGATTAATGTTATTTTCCATTTTACGCAGGAAGGCATCCGCACTTTTCAACTGGTTTACCATCCCCTTTGATTTACCAATCGCTGTCGTTCTGGCTGCATCATCTTCCGCATTACTGACGACATTTTGTAAACTGGTAAAGAAGTTATCAATGGTGTTTGACAGGTTATTCGCTTTGTCTGCCAGCAAATTATCAATCTGGGAAATTTGCTGAGTATAAGTGGTTAATGCCCCTTGTTTCGCCTGAGCCGCAGACAGTTGTTGATTAATGAATTCGTTATATTGACGGTTAATACTGGTAACAGTAACACCATTTCCGATAAAGCCAACGGACGTCATCGTGCCACCGTTTTGATTGATAACTGTCGATTGCCGGTTGTAACCAGGAACTTTGGAATTTGCAAGGTTATTACTCACGGTTCCCAGAGTAATCTGAGCAGCCTGAAGGCCACTCATCGCGGTATTAATAAGACTGTTGGACATCAGAAGATCCTTTTGCGTTTTATTTATGTCTCCGCTAGTGGGTGGCGGCAAACAATCTTTCAGATAACTAAAAACAAAGTCTGAATTGCTTTAATTTATCGGCTGAGCTCAATAAAACTTGAGCAAAATAGAGATCAAAATAGTTTACTCAAATCGTAGGTATAAGCTTTTACCGCCTGCTCTCCAGCACCTTTTAACTGTTGAATAACTGAGACCAGTTTTTTCGCATATCCGGGATCGGTCGCATAACCTGCCTGTTGTAAGGAATAAGCCCCTTGTTCCGGGGTAACAGAACGGGCAACGTTGGCGTAACGGGGACTTTCTGTCAGTAATGTGACGTAATCCTCAATCGCTTCCACATAAGAGCCATAAACACGGAAGTTATCCTTCATTTTCTGAGGCTCACCGTTGATATATTCTGTGGTCAAGATATTGGTTACCGGCCCTTTCCAACCTTTACCCGCTTTAATACCAAACAGATTATGACTTGGCTTACCCTCAGCGGTCAGAATCTCTCTTTGTCCCCAACCAGACTCTAATGCGGCCTGAGCAATAATCAGCAAATGAGGAATACCACTGCGTTGGCTAGCTATCCGGGCAGGGGTCGAAAGCGTAGATATAAAATTTGTGCTGTTTAGGGGAAGCGGTTTAGGTGCCGCCTCGGGTTTCGGTGCCGTTCGACGTATAAATTGCTCAAGCGCCTGCCTTGGCAAGGTTTGTAAAACTTCGTTATCCGGTGTCATGGGGATCTTGCCCGCTATTTCGCCAGGGGCAGTTTTGTTGTTAGCAAGCTGCTTGAGCATCATATCGGCAAAACCTAGCCCCTTCTGAGCCATATTTTGCGCGATTTGCTGATCGTATATCGAAGTATAAAGGCGCGTCTGTTCACTGCTCAACATGCCATCTTTAGGCAGAGCTGAACGCATGCTTTTCAACATCATCTGAACAAATAGCCCTTCCATTTGTTGGGCTACTTGCCGTAGCCCCTGTTGTGGATCTTTTGCCAGATTGGATTTTAACGTGTTAACCGACTGTACATCATAAGCCGCACCGGGCAGGGTTAAAAAATCATTCATCAAATGATCTCCAATTTCGCCCGCAGACAACCTGCACTTTCCATTGCCTGTAAGATTGACATTAAATCATTCGGGGTCGCGCCCAGTGCATTCAAGGCTTGAATAACATGGCTCAAACTTGCACTGGCGTTAACCTGCTGCAACGCACCATTTTGTTCACGGACAGCAACAGCGGGATTACGAGTAACAACGGTACTGCCACCTGCTAACGGTGTATTGGGCTGACTAATAACCACCTGATTATCGACAATGACAGAAAGATTCCCTTGAGCAACAGCGCAGCTATCCAGCATGACATTACGGTTCATTACCACAGAGCCGGTGCGAGAGTTGATAATCACTTTGGCATCACCGACATCAACACGGACAGTGAGATTCTGCACATGGGAGAGGAATTTAACCTGCTCACTTTTATCTCTCGGCATACGCAATTGTACTGTGCGGGCATCCAACGGCGTTGCTGTTCCCGTTCCGCCCGTACGATTGATGGTATCGCTAATTTGCTGCGCCAGTGAGAAGTCTTCGTTATTTAATTGAAGATTCAGTACGCCATTTTCACCAAACTGCGTAGGCAATTCCCGTTCAATCACTGCACCGTTACTAATCCGACCACCTGCAAGCTGATTGACTTTTACACTGCTTCCCCCCGCGCTGGCGCCAGCGCCGCCAACCAATATATTACCCTGCGCCAGAGCATAGACTTGATTATCAACACCTTTTAACGGTGTCATCAGCAAAGTACCACCACGTAAGCTTTTCGCGTTCCCCAGTGAAGAAACCACTACGTCGATATTCTGCCCGGCACGGCCAAACGGCGGTAACTTCGCGGTGACCATCACGGCAGCCACGTTTTTCAACTGCATATTGGTTCCCGGAGGAACGGTAATCCCCAATTGGGATAACATGTTGCTTAAGCTCTGAGTGGTAAATGGCGTCTGAGTCGTCTGGTCACCCGTTCCATCCAGCCCAACCACTAATCCATAACCAATCAACGCATTTTCCCGTACTCCTTGAACCGTGGTGAGATCACGGATACGTTCTGCTGATGCCGTTGTTGTCACCAGAGTCAGCAATACAAGAAGAAGGCTGACAGCAAATTGTTTTATCATAACCATCCCCTGTTAAAATGGTGCAACATTCAGGAAGAAACGCTGTAACCAGCCCATGTTCTGCGCTTCATTGATATAACCATTCCCCACATATTCGATGCGGGCATCAGCGACCTGATTGGAACTGACGGTGTTATTAGCATTAATTGTCCGTGGGTTAACGACACCGGAGAAACGAATAAACTCGGTTCCCTGATTGATAGCAATCTGCTTTTCACCGACCACATGTAAGTTACCGTTTGCCAATAACCGATCGACTGTCACGGTAATCGTCCCTCTGAAGGTGTTATTCGCATTAGCGCCGCCTTTCCCACCAAAAGTATTCTCTGCTTCCATATCCAGATCGGTTTTATCTCCACCAATTAACCCTTTCAGGAAACGGGGAGTCAGTGCTGCGGAAAACGTGTTTTTTCCATTACGGCTGGCATTGGCCGAAGAATTCTTACTGGCGCTGACATTTTCCTGCAATGTAATCGTCAGGGTATCGCCAATATTTCGTGGTCGGCGATCTTCAAATAGCGGCTGATAACCATAATAAACCGGCTGTACTACTTGAAAAATAGCGCCATTAGGGACTGGCGCGGTTGCCGCGGAAGGTGCTGCGGTGGTTACCCCCTCAACCAAGGGTTTTTGTGGTATATACGCACAGCCCGTTAGTGACAATACCGCCAGTGCTATACTACAACGCCATTTATTCGCCACATTTTTCCGTAAATGGCGGAACTGACAAACGGCGCTGGTCTCGGCAACAGCCATTGTATCCATCTTCGATACTCTTTATTTATCCCTGAATAACGGGGAAACTTGAATGTTCCCCCGCAGTTCTGATTGACGATTTAGGTTATAACTGAGTCAGTTTTTGCAGCATCTGATCAGACGTCGACACCGCCTTACTGTTAACTTCATAAGCACGCTGAGTCTGAATCATGTTGACCAATTCTTCAGCGATATTGACGTTAGATGTTTCGACATATTTATGCTGGAGCAACCCAGCGCCATTGATTCCCGGCGTGTTTTCAATCGGTATGCCAGAGCTGCTAGTCTCTACATAAAGGTTTTCGCCGATACTTTCTAACCCACTGTCATTGATAAAGGTTGTCAGGGTAAATTGACCAACTTGCTGAGGGGCCGATTGCCCCTGTACTTTCACGCTGACAACACCATCACGGCTAATGGTGAGGTCCGTCGCGTTATCAGGAATGGTAATGGTAGGGAAGATCAAAAAACCGTTAGCGGTTGCCAACTGCCCGTTTTGATCTTCCTGAAATGAACCGTCACGGGTATAGGCACTGGTACCATCAGGTAACTGGACCTGAAAGAAACCCTTTCCTCTAATGGCAACATTATGGCTGTTATTAGTTTCAGATAAGTTTCCCTGACTATGTATACGTTCTGTTGCTACCGGACGCACCCCGGTACCTATCTGTAAACCAGAAGGCAAGCGGGTTTGTTCCGATGACATCGCTCCTGGCTGACGAATGTTCTGGTAAAGCAGATCTTCAAAAACGGCACGCTGGCGTTTAAAACCATTGGTGCTGACGTTTGCCAAGTTGTTGGCAATCACATCCATATTGGTTTGCTGGGCATCCAGCCCAGTTTTAGCAATCCATAATGATCGGATCATCGGTTTTATCCTCTGTGTCTAAATCAACTCATTGCTAATAGCTGATTAGCACGTTGTGCATTTTCATCTGAGCTATGGATGACTTTCATCTGCATTTCAAAACGGCGGGCATTGGCAATCATACTCACCATGCTTTCCATTGGGTTGACGTTACTTCCTTCAAGCACTCCGGGAATTAATTTCACCTCATCACTGGCTGGCAAGACGTCACCCTGTAACGCCTGTGCCTGTTCCGTCATGTGAAATAGGCCATCATCACCACGGACTAGCTGATCGCTCTCCGGTTTCACCATTTTCAATCTGCCAAGTTGTCCCAATTGTGTTGGCGGATCACCAGGAATCAGTGCAGATATAGAACCATCCGTCGCCAGGGTTAATTCAGCCTGCGGCGGAACATTGATCGGGCCGTTGTCCCCCATCAACAAGTTACCTTGAACAGTTAGCTGACCTTCCGCTGAAATCTGAATACTGCCGTTACGCGTGTAAGCCTCAGAACCCTCTTCAAGCTGAACCGCCAGATATCCCCCCTGCCCAATCGCCACATCCAACGGACGAGAAGTATAGTTCATCGGCCCTTGACGATTGTCAAAGCCCGGCGTTGAAGCGACAACTAAAGTACGGGTATTAAAGGTAGCACCTTCCACAGGCACCGCCCGCAAAGCAGCCAGTTGCGCCTTAAAACCCGACGTCGAGGCATTAGCCAGGTTATTTGCCGTCACTGCCTGATGTTCTAGTGTCTGACGAGCACCGCCCATTGCGGTATAAATGACATGATCCATAATGCTATCCTGAAACTATCAACGCATACTGACCAGCGTTTGCAGGATCTGATCTTGAGTTTTAATGGTTTGCGCACTGGATTGGTAGTTGCGCTGCGCCACGATCATATTAACCAGCTCCTGGCTCATATCGACGTTGGATGCTTCCAGCGAACCACTGAGCAATTTACCAAAACCCCCCGATCCCGCAATGCCAACAACTGGGCTACCTGAAGCACCCGTCTCTATCCAAACGTTGTCACCCTGCGCTGCCAGCCCCTCTGGGTTAGCAAAGTTAGTCAGAACGATCTGGCCTAATAATTGAGATTGCTGATTGGAATAGGTGCCGATGACACGACCATCGTCCTCAATACGGTAGCCATTGAATTCACCTGCGGCATAACCGTCTTGCTTGAGCGTCGATATGCTATCAGCATCAATTTTCTGCTGTTTACTGCCATTAAAATCAATGGTGATATCAGCGGCATTAGAACCATTCAGAGAGGGAACATTAAATGTAAACTGATTATTGTCACCAATCAGCTTACCATTACCATCAAATTTCAACGTCCCCAATGGAGCTGCTTTAGCGCCCTCAACCGCACTATCCTGAGCATGAACCTGCCATTCGTTATCGTTCGTTTTCACAAAGAAAACCTTGATAGCATGTGGGTTACCCAGGCTATCAAAGGTGGTAACACTGGTAGGATAGTTATAAGAATCCTTATTTTCTGGCGAGAAAACATCTGCCAGTTTTTTATGCATCGAATTAAGGTTGGTTGTCATCGTAACCTTAGTTGTTGCTTTAGCCGCCAGTATACCTTGAGGTATTGTAATCGGCTCTGGGTTAGCCCCTTTCTGAATCTCCGGCGCGCCGCCATTGACACCGACTGCGGGATAGCCAGTCAATTTCATGCCTTGCATGTTGATAATATTACGGTTCTCATCCATCTTGAATTGACCGTTACGGGAATAGTAGATCTCACCATCACCGCCTTGCATACGGAAAAAACCGCCCTGAGTGATCGCCAGATCAAGTGGGCGATTAGTCGTGGTCGGCGTACCATCTTTAAAATTCTGATTAACACCCGATATTTTTACCCCCAGACCCACCTGAGAACCGGCAAAAATGTCAGAAAAAGTAACCGTGCTGGATTTAAAGCCATATGTCGCCGCGTTAGCGATATTATTACCAATAACATCCAAATTACCTGCCGCAGCATTCAAACCACTTACTGCTTGTGAAAAAGCCATACTATTCTCCGTTAAAATTCTTGTTGGTTAAAGAATCTGACGTATCTGATCCATTGTGACAGTACCGATCCGTCCTAAATCTAACTTAGCGCCGTCCGCGTCACGAGTAACGCCATTTACCTTCGCAAACCTCAGCGGCTGAAATACTCTCTGTTCGCCTTTATAGCTGGCAGTAATGGTGAAGTTATAAGCGCCATCCTCAACATTAGTGCCATCTTCTTTTTTGCCATCCCAAGGGTGGAAGCTATGGACACCCGCTTCCAATCCACCGAGATCAATTTGGCGTACAACAGTCCCTTGTTTATCAGTAATGGTGACTTGCACACTATCCGCGGGCCTTTCCAACTCAATACCAAATGGTGTCGTACTGACGTTCCCAGCTTCTTTGTTTAAACCAGCCAAAATAGTATTCCCAGGGATCATCACGCCCCGTCCAATCAGGGCCGATGCCTGTACAGGCTGATTATTATTTATCTGACCAACAATAGACCCCAGGGTGGTATTCAGCTTTTCGATCCCCGCGAGTGTGTTAATCTGCGCCAAATGGGAGGTCAGCTCATTGTTCTTCATCGGGTTAGTTGGATCTTGATTTTTCATTTGCGCGACCAGCAATTTCATGAAGTTGCTATTCAGCTCTTCACTACCCTTCTTCTTACTGGCCAATGCTGACTCTCCAGCAATCGTGTTATTCAGTGATTCATTCACTGAACTGGTAATAGCCATGAATCCCTCCTGTTACTGACCTAACGTCAATGTTTTCAACATTATCGATTTAGTTGTATTAAGCACTTCAACGTTGGCTTGATAACTACGGGAAGCGGAAATGGTGTTAATCATTTCTCCGACCACATCAACATTTGGCATCCGCACATAACCCTTTTCATCAGCCAACGGGTGTCCCGGCTGGTACTCGAGGCGGAAAGGGGTGGGATCATCCACAATTTCACTGACTCTAACGCCGCCTGTTTCTTGCCCCGCCGCTGCGGCAACCCGGAAAACCACCTGTTTAGCCCGGTATGGCTGACCATCAGGCCCTGTGACACTATCGGCATTTGCCATATTGCTGGCACTGACATTTAATCGTTGGGATTGCGCTGATAATGCCGAACTAGCAATATCAAAAACACTGAGTAAAGACATTGCCCTTATCCTTGCTGTAAGACTGACATCATGCTTTTAACTTGAGAGCTGGTCGCAGTCAGTTCAGCCTGATATTTCAAGCTGTTATCCATAAAATTGCTGCGTTCCATATCCATATCCACCGTGTTGCCATCCATCGCTGCCTGATAAGGCACCCGATACAGTAAGTCCATCTCCATTCTCTTCTGAGGCTGAATAGGAATATGCCGATCGGATGTCAGCGTCAGCCCGATCCCGTTTCCGGTAACCCGACCGTGTGCAATGGTTTTTTTCAGTTGTGTGGCGAAATCAATATCCCGCGCTTGATAACCGGGCGTATCCGCATTGGCGATATTAGCGGACAATATTTCTTGTCGCCGTGATCGCAATGACAGGGCTTCCTGCTGAAAATGAAAGGCTGCATCTAATTTATCGAGCATATTCCTCCCTCTAATGTGACTGACTTATGTTGTGAACCTTAATAGCGCTTTTCGCGATCGCGAAATTCGCAGTAAACAGAATAAACGCAGAAGGAAAAGCCTATCGGATGAATAGACGCTAATTGGATTGCTATTTATCCCATTGGCCGATATTCAATGTAGGTACACTTATATACGACTAAATGTACGCGACTAAAAGGCAGCGTATTGACCTACAGAAATAATGAGAGCGAGAAGATGCAAGCTATAAATATTATCGGGCTGTTCGCATTTTTCTTTATCACTTCGATGGCATGGGGCAATAATTTACCCCAAGCTATAGAGCACTATTTCCAGCGGATACACCGGGATAATCATCATAAAGTTTCTGTTAACATCAAAACCCCTGAACAACAATGGCCTCAGTGTGAACAGCCAGAAATTCAACCCGCTATCGGTGGTCAAAACTGGGGAAATCTCTCTTTACCTGTGATCTGCTATCAACAACGCAAATTCATTCAAGTCTCTGTCAGTGTGACAGGGAATTATCTGGTTACCCGCCGAGCTATCTCGCGTAATGATGTTTTATCAGATAAAGATTTTCGGGTCAGAAGTGGATTACTGGAAAGACTACCGCATGATCTGGTCATTAACAAAAATGAGATAAAAAATAGTATTGCGATACGTAACATCCCGGCGGGGCAGGCAATTACTCATAATATGTTACGCCGCCCGTGGGTTGTACGGTCAGGCCAGAGTGTGGCGGTGATTATACAGGGAAATGGCTTTCAGATACGAAACGAAGGGAAAGCTATTAATAACGCCGCTATTTCTGATAAAGTCAGGGTTCGAATAAATTCAGGACATGTTATAACCGGCCAGGCATTAGAAAACGGCAATGTAAAAATCATGTTATAAGTTCTAAAGTTTTCGTTCACTGTGCCGATATAACCAGCAGAGCACGATTTGCAGGTATGCAAATGGCATGTAACCTGCTCCGATCCATAGGTGAACCTATGCCTGGCCATAAAGGATAATGATTATGAGTATCGAACGCACTCACCCCTTATTAGCTATCGCTGCTGTTCAACAGCGACCAACTAATGAAAGCGCTCAGGGCACCCGAAAAACCGCCGGCGTTACCTTACAAAGCAGCGATGCACAAGTAAAACTGAGCGAAGCACAAACAAAACTGGTTCAACCAAGCAGCCAGGATATCAATATCCAAAAGGTGCAAAAGTTGAAAGAAGCTATTGCTCACGGAACCTTAAAAATGAACAGCGGTAAAATAGCAGACGCTCTGCTCAAAGAAGCCGCCGAAAACTTTCAATACGATAAGAAATAATTAAACCGGCTATGGAAGAACTTCAACAATTACTCAAACAGCAAGTGACCTATTTGACCTCGCTGACCCAAGCTATGGCGGAAGAACAACGTATTCTGTGTGAGGGTTTTATTGAAGCACGAGATTTGCACCAGATAACAGAACGAAAAATTTTTCTGTTGTCCGCACTTAGCCATTCAGAACAGCAACGTCTTAATTTGAGCAAAGCATTAAACATCATTGCGCCTTATGATAAGCAACCTTTGCTGGCCACATTATGGCAACAGATCGGCAAAGCGGTTATCCGGGTTCGTGATTTAAACACCCATAACGGTTCGTTGTTAACCCAGCATCTTGATTTAAATAGCAAAGCCATTGCTTTCCTAAAAAGTCATCATAGCCCATCTCTTTATGGTTCAGACGGCCAAGCTGCCCGTTACAGCATGCTTTCCGGCCACAAAGTTCAGGTTTGATTCAGTGCATTACCGCCCATTGCGGTAGTGCTACTTTTTATTGTTTTGATAGTATTTTTAAGCACCACCTTCCTGTTCAAACCGAGCTTCGTCGCTGCTCACAGAGTCCTCAAGCATGAATAATTCAAACGAAACGAAATGTACTGTGAAACAGTTGTTGCAATCAGGGAAGAAAAGATTAGCAAAAATCACCATTTGTAAGCCAACGTAACAATTGTGCAACGATAACGTTTTGCATGTTACGAAAATATATTGCAGAATAGGGATAAACGACAACGAATATTGACAATATAATTTTTAATTACGCAACATACGAGTTTCAACTTCAGGAACAATATTGATGCACAAGCAACTAAAAAAAAGAAAATCGAGCGGACAACAGATACCAAAAACGCCTCAGCAACAATTCAAAACTTACTGGAAGTCCATCGAAAAATACCAATTGAAGATCGCCAAGCTACAACAGCAACAAGACGAATTGTTCATGCGCTTTCAACAGGAGATCTTACCGGTAGAACATCAATATATGCAGTCCAGATATGATAAAGCGGCACGGTTGCTTTCATTTGCCGATAAAAAATCGCTGGGGAAAAACCAGCGAAGAGAATTATTTGTCTGGATAGAAGAAGAGCTTGCTGAGTTATGTACTTACCCCTTTAACGAAAACCTTGATCTCAATAAGTTGACCGATCACTTTTCCAATCTTCATGCGTTTAAAGAAGAGGAAATTCCGACACCAGAACAGATGGCTGAGATCCGGCAGACTTTTGGTGAATATTTTGATTTTAATGAAGAAATATCTGATGAAGAATTACTTGATATGATGAAAAACCCTGAAAAAATGCGTGCCGCCATAGAGCAGCATTTTCAACGGGAATCAGAACATTTCTACGATGAATATGATGCAGAAGAGACCATTGACTTCGACCCTGCGGAAGAAGACCAGAAAAAACTGGATTCTTTGTTTAAATCGCAGGAAGTGAGCCAAATGTATAGAAAAATAGCCAAGGTACTGCATCCAGATCGTGAACAGGATTTAGATGAGAAAAAGAAAAAAAACCAATTGATGGTACAGTTATCACAAGCCAAGAAAGATAATGATGTCTGGACGATAATAAACATGTATCACAAGTACATTGATCCAACTTTCAGTTTTAACAGCCGGGATATATCCGACATCAATAAATTGCTCAAAGCACGTATAGATATATTAGCCAATGAACTTAATCAGCTAAAAAAATCTGATTCGTTACCGGGCATGATTTGGCGCACACTGGGAGGTGAAACATCGAAGGCAATAGAGAATAACCTCCACGAACATTGCAAAAAATTGCGGCAAAATATAGAAAACGAAATCCAACTGCGCGAAAGCTTACGCTCACTCACTGTACTAAAAAGCTACCTTGCAGAACGACGTGATGCCTTAGAATTTGAACAAGAAATGATTGACTATTTTTTCAAACAATATTGAATCCGCTGAGTCTGACGTAAATTTCAGCGGCTTACTTATATAGTTTACCGACCATTAGCCGCACACTGCGTCAGTGCATTACCACCCATTGTGGTAGTCCCATTTCCTTGTAATATATACAAAAAATGGGGCTATCCTAGATTAGACCATCATTTGATATTCTCAAAAACATAAACTGCACCGGCTTTGGGCTTAGAATCGACACTCTCTACTGCTGCACCAACAGCAAAACTTGTCCCCGCCTTATTCAGGCCAACAGGTCCACCAAAACCATTTAAATTGTCTGAAGGGTTCAAAATCTCCATCGGTGTTTCCATATTCCACTTATTATTCAGACAGGTATATACATACACCCTGGAAGACGTTCCCACTGCCAGACGATCCCCAGCATCATTCAGTTCGAGAAAATTGCCAAAATATACGTCACTTGTAGGAGCCGAAAACTTAATGGGATTTTCTCTATCCCAGATCCCATTCGTGCGCGTATACAGATAAACCTCCCTAACAACATTAGTGGATTGATAAGAACTTGAACCCACCACCAGACGATCTCCCTCTGCATTCAGGCTAAAAACCTTGGTAAAACGACGTAATTCATCTTTAGGGGCCATAAACTTAATGGGGTTTTCGCTATCCCAGATCCCATTCGTGCGTGTATACACATAAATCGTGCTTATTGTGGAATCATCGTAACCATGCACCGCCAGACAGTTTCCTGCGGCACTCAGGGCGATAGCCTTGCCAAAATCAAGAGAACTCGAAGGGACCGGAAACTTAATGGGATTTTCTCTATCCCAGATCCCGTTCGTGCGTGTAAACATATAGAACGTAGAATGTAACGTAGGTGGTTTGTATTCGCACCCAGCCACCAGACAGTCTCCTGCTGCGTTCAAGCTGATACCCAAGCCAAAGATTTCAGTGCGGCTCGGAGCCGGAAACCAAACGGGCTTTATTACATCCCAGACGCCATTTGTGCGCATATGTACACCAACCCTCTTTTCGGAACTATTGGCCCCACTAGCTGCCAACGCCAAGCAACCTCCCGCCGCATCCAGACAGACATCCCATGAAAATCCATAATGATCACTTTGATAAGACTCAAGCACAATAGGAGTGCTTATATTCCACTCACCACTCTTCCGGCGCGTATATACACAGACTTTATTAATCATCCCAACCGCTAAACAGTCTCCCGCGGCATTCAGGCTAACAGAAGTACCAAAGTACTCCCTCGCTTTAGGAGAAGGAGAAACAATACGCGTCATCATAGTACGTTTCAAACCTAACACCTGCGTGATCTCCATCCGCTCCCACCGCGATAAACTGAAAAAATCCGCAAATTGAACCTGCCGATCGGCATCCAATTTCAGATACCCTCCCCCATCAAAAGAGAGTCCACCTTCTGGCTTCAAGGATAGCGCCAAAGCCCCCTGTTCAAAGTTTAACCCGCCAGAATGCTGGGTGTTGAGGGCCAGTTTTCCTTTGTCATCTCGTTTCAACCCTGTGGTTGGGCCATCACCCTGAGCGCCATCAATGATTTCATATGCCTTATATGCCTCATCAATCAAGCGGGAAAATGCTTCCGGCATGAGTCGAACACCAGATTTAAAACTCGCTTTCAATGAGTCAACGGTATTAATTTCTTTATCAGTCATCACATTTCCCCAAAAGCCATATTAGACTGTCAGTGCCATCGGTTTCTGTTAATGCTTTATCCACTTCGTTAAAGTCGATGGAGTTAAGCGACAGTACTGACCACGAAATACACTACAATTAATTCCTTCACACCTTTTAACTCGATATCCTGCGGCTTGGCGTCACTTAACTTCGCTTATTGCCTCAGATATGTTGCTGTCTTCGAAAAACATATCTCCGATGACCTGATTTAATATTTAACTTGAATATGTCATTCGCTTTTCGTATAGCACAATCTGATATTATTAAGCATTATGGAAATGTGAATTTCTGCCAATTATTCAATAAAAAATTAATTGTTTTTATAAAATATAACATAAAGATATATCGCTTAAATAATAATTCAACAACTATTATTATCTATTGTAGCAACAACTATAAAGTTAATTAGCCTCAAATCAATCTATTAAAAAATTTAATAAAAAATAAAGTAACCAATAACATACCAAAACATCATTATTTAAAAAAATCCTTTAATTATCATTCAACAAGTGTATTCCATTTTAATTTTCAAGAAAAACTTAGCATATATTTAAATAATATCAAAATCATAATTACCACCAAATTAAATACAATATAAAATTATCCGAAATGATAACACCACGTCCTTTTACAATATGTCCCTGTCATGTTTAATTAATTTTTCTTAGATTTTATCTAAAGCTTATTTTCCATGTTTTAAGGTGAAAAGCGAACTAATTGTTAGATACTCATATTCTGTTGTGTGCCGCCAATAATCTTACAAGAAAGAACAATTGAATTAATTTAATGTGGATGAAATGCCAAGGGTAGAAGATAATATCCAGCTTAGTGATTATAGCCATCATGTAACATTCTCAAAAACATAAACTGCACCGGCGTTAGGCTGAGAATCGACACTCTCTACTACTGCACCAACAGCAAAACTTGTCCCCGCCTTATTCAGGCAGGCAACCTTACCAAGACCCTTGAAATAGTCTGGAGGACCTGAAGGGTCCAAAATCTCGATAGGTGTTTCCATATTCCACTTATTATTCAGATAGGTATACACATACACACTGGAAGCCGCCCACACTACCAGACGATTTCCCACACCATTCAGTTCGATAGCGCTGCCAAAATACGTTACGCCGCTAGGAGCCGAAAACCTAATGGGATTTTCTTTATCCCAGATCCCATTTGTGCGCGTATACAGATAAACCTTCAAATTATCATCCGCCCCCACCGCCAGACGATCTCCCTCTGCATTTAGGCTAAAAGCCCTGCTAAGACCACGTGAGCTATCTTCAGGGGCCTCGAACTTAATGGGGTTTTCACTATCCCAGATCCCATTCGTGCGTGTATACACATAAATCATGCCTCTTAGCTCGTAACTATCGTGGTAATGCACCGCCAGACAGTTTCCCGCAGCACTCAGGCGAGCAATCCAGCCAAACTCATAAGAATTCGAAGGGACCGGAAACTTAATGGGATTTTCTCTATCCCAGCTCCCGTTCGTGCGTATAAACATATGGAACGTAGAGTGGTATATGCCCCCTGCCACCAGACAGTCTCCTGCTGCGTTCAAACTGACATTCACACCAAATAATTCACTGGCGCCCGGAGCCGGAAACCAAACGGGCTTTCTTACATCCCAGACGCCATTTGTGCGCGTATATACACCAACCATCTTTCCGCCATCAGCGGGCGCTCTACTTCCCAACGCCAGGCAATCTCCCGCTGCATCCAGACTGACATTAAACAAAGAGCTATAATATTCATTATGAATAGGCTCAAGCACAATAGGCGTGCTTGTACTCCACTCACCACTCTTCCGGCGCGTATATACACAGACTTTATTACCCATCCCAACCGCTAAGCAGTCTCCCGCAGCATTCATGCTAACAGACCCGCCAAAGGATTCATTCTTCTTAGGAGGGGTAGAAACAATACGCGTTATCATAGTGCGTTTCAAACCCAACACCTGCGTGATCTCCATCCGCGCGCGCCGCGATAAACTGAAAAAATCCGCAAACTGAATCTGCCGAGCAGCATCCAATTTCAGATACCCTCCCCCATCAAAAGAGAGTCCCCCTTCTGGTTTCAGTGATAGCGCCAAAGCGCCCTGATTAGAATTCAACCCGCCAGAATGGTAAGTGTTGAGGGCCAGTTTTCCTTTGTCATCTCGTTTCAGCCCTGCGGTTGGGCCATCACCCTGAGCGCCATCAATGATTTCATATGCCTTATATGCCTCATCAATCAAGTGGGAAAATGCTTCCGGCATAAGCCGAACACCAGACTTAAAACTCGCTTTCAATGAGTCAACAGTACTAATTTCTTTATCAGTCATCACATTTCCTCAAAAGCCGTATTAAACAGTCACTGCCATCCGTCCTCTGTGTTCTCTGCCCTCTGTCCTCTATTTGACATCCTCAAAAACATAAACTGCACCGGCTTGGAGTTGAGAATCTACACTCTCTGACTCTGCACCAACTGCCAAAATCGTCCCCGCCTTATTCAAGCTGACAGATCCACCAAAAGTATCTAAATTGCCTAGATTGCCTAGATTGCCTGAAGGGTCCAAAATCTCCATAGGTGTTTCCATATTCCACTTATCATTCAGACAGGTATATACATACACCCTGGAAGCCGCACCCACTACCAGGCGATCTCCCGCATCATTCAGGTCGAGAGAACGGCCAAAATACGATACGTCACTTGCAGGGGACTGAAACTTAATAGGATTTTCTGTATCCCAGATCCCATTCGTACGCGTATACAGATAAACCTTCCCATTAATAATGGGTGAATCATCATCCGCCCACACCACCAGACGATCTCCCTCTGCATTCAGGCTAAAAACCTTACTAAAACCGTCTAGGTTACCTTTAGGGGCCTTGAACTCAATGGGGTTTTCTCTATCCCAGATCCCATTCGTGCGTGTATACACATAAATCGTTCCTCTTGCAGAAGAAAAATCTTCTCCAAACACCGCCAGACAGTTTCCCGCAGCACTCAGGCGGGCAGCATCGCCAAACCGAATAGCATTCGAAGGGATCGGAAACTTAATAGGATTTTCTCTATCCCAGATCCCGTTCGTGCGTGTAAACATATGAACCGTAGTGGCTTCGCCTCCAGCTACCAAGCAGTCTCCCGCTGCGCTCACGCTAATATTCGAGCCAAAGATTTGATTGCTGCTCGGAGCCGGAAACCAAACGGCCTTTCTCGCATCCCAGACGCCATTTGTGCGCATATGTACACCAACCCGCTTTTCGAAATCATAAGGCCTACTACTTGCCAACGCCAGGCAATCTCCCGCCGCATTCAGACTGACATTCCATGAAGAGCTAACATAATCACTTTGAAAAGACTCAATCACAATAGGCGTGCTTGTACTCAACTCACCACGATTCCGGCGCATATATACATAGACTTTATTAATCATCCCAACCGCTAAGCAGTCTCCCGCCTCATTCAGGCTAACAGAATAACCCAAGGACTCATACTTTTCGGGAGAGGGAGAAACAATACGCGTCACTATGGTGCGTTTTAAACCCAATAACTGCGCGATCTCCATCCGCTCCTGCCGCGATAAACTGAAAAAATCCGCAAACTGAATCTGCCGATCGGCAGCCAATTTCAGATACCCTCCCCCATCAAAAGAGAGTCCCCCTTCTGGTTTCAGTGATAGCGCCAAAGCGCCTTGATTAGCGTTCAACCCGCCAGAATGGTGAGTGTTGAGGGCCAGCTTTCCTTTGCTATCTCGTTTCAGTCCTGCGGTCGGGCCATCACCCTGAACGCCATCAATGATTTCATATGCCTTATATGCCTCATCAATCACATGAGAAAAGGCTTCCGGCATGAGCCGAACACCAGACTTAAAACTCGCTTTCAATGAGTCAACAGTACTAATTTCTTTATCAGTCATAATATGTCCTCAAAAGCCGTATTAGACAGTCACCGTCACCTGTTCTCTGTTCTCTGTTCTCTGTTCTCCGTTTTCTGTCCTCTGTCTTCATTTGACATTATCAAAGATATAGACTGCACCGGCTTCAGGCGCGGAACCGACCTTGGTTAAAACCGCACCAACCGCCAAACTCGTTCCTAACTTATTCAAACTGACAGCCTTACCAAAACCATTTACATTGTCTAAATTGCCTGAAGGGTCCAAAATCTCGATAGGTGTTTCCATATTCCATTTACCATTCAGATAGGTATACACATACACTCGGGAAGCCGCCCCCACTGCCAGACGGTCTCCCGCATCATTCAGTTTGATAGTGCAGCCAAAATACGTTACGCCACTTGCAGGAGCCGAAAATTTAATGGGATTTTGTGTATCCCAGATCCCATTCGTACGCGTATACAGATAAACCTTCCCATTAATAATGGGTGAGTCATCATCCGCCCCCACCGCCAGACGATCTCCCTCTGCATTCAGGCTAAAAACCTTGCCAAAACCGGGTGAGCTATCTTCAGGGGGATTGAACCTAATGTAGCTTTCATCCCAAGTCCCATTCGTGCGTGTATACACACAAACCATGTTTATTGCAGGAGAAGGATAATTAATATTGGTACCATGCACCGCCAGACAGTTTCCCGAAGCACTCAGACAAATCATGGCAACCTCGTTACCATAATCCGAAAAATAAAGCTTAATGGGGCTTTCTCTGTCCCAGATCCCATTCGTGCGTGTATACACATAGAGCTGAGATCTGTCTCCCCCCACCACCAGACAGTCTCCTACTGCGCTCAAGCTGACATTTACATCATAGCCGCTATAAGAACGCTGGATTGGAAACACAATGGGATTTTTTGTATCCCAGACGCCATTCGTGCGCATATACACACAAGCATCCATTTTATAAACATCGGTTTCTCTTAAGTATCCTACTGCCAGGTTATCTCCCTCCGCATCCAGACCGACACTCCATGAAGCACTGCGATATTTATCGCCATAAGCCTCAAACACAATGGGCGTGCTTGTATTCCACCACTCATCCTTCCGGCACATATACAAATAGAGCACTTTCTCCATCCCAACCACTAAGCAATCTCCCGCCGCGTTCAAGCTAACAGAAGTGCCAAAGCGTTCATTCTCTTTAGGGGAAGGAGCAACAATACGCGTCATCTTGGTGTTGGTACTGCGTTTCAAACCCAACAACTGTGCGATCTCCATCCGCTCCCACCGCGATAAACTGAAGAAATCCGCAAACTGAACCTGCCGATCGGCATCCAATTTCAGACGCTTTCCTCCATCAAAAGAGAGTCCACCTTCTGGCTTCAGTGACAGCGCCAAAGTTCTCTGATCAAGGTTTAACCCGCCAGAATGGTGAGTGTTGAGGGCCAGTTTTCCTTTGTCATCTCGTTCCAGCCCTGCGGTCGGGCCATCCCGCTTATCACCATCAATGATTTCATATGCCTTATATGCCTCATCAATCAAATGGGAAAATGCTTCAGGCATGGGCGGAACACCAGACTTAAAACTCGCTTTCAATGAGTCAACAGAACTCATTTCTTTATCAGTCATAATATGTCCTCAAAAGCCGTATTAGGCAGTCACCGTCATCTGTTTTCTGTTCGCTGTTTTCTGCTTTCTGTCTCAGCATTCAATAACAACTTGGCAATTTGTTCCCTCGTCTCCTCAGGAAGCAATTTAAAAGCTTGTGCTGAAACCGCTACAGTACCATCCACCGACAACGCCCCAGATTTATCCAACATCAATCCCCCATTGGGCTGTAGCCTTAACGCAAGCCCTCCCGGTTCCACCGCGATGCCATTGCCAGTCTTAACCGCCAAACGGTTATCGATAATCTGCAATCCGACCCCCGGATGATAAGCTTGATCACCATCCTGCCAACCAAAAAGCTGTCGCCACAACGTGGCCCAATCAATCAGTGAATAAAATGCAGCCTCAGTCGGGATCTTGCCAGGGGCGAAGTGGGTACCAAGCTGACTGACCGTTTCATCTGTTATCTCTTTCGCCATCGTCTTTTCCTCATTTAGCTAGTCGTAAAGGTAAACTTTCCCTTCGCCACTTTTCCAGCCACTGGCGCCAATCGCCAATGTATTGGCGTCACCGCTAAAACAAACACCGGCGCCAAATTTATGGTTTGATTCCCCATCTAGCTCCAGTAACCTGCCCTGCATAATCCACTGTTCATTCTGATAGCTAAACCACCACACCGCCCCGGTTTGCACACCTGTGTCATTTTTACCAACAGGTGTTGACACCACCAGTATCTGGCCGTCACTACTCAAAGAGAGTTCGCTGCCAAACCTTTCCCCGGCACTCACCGCTTCTCTCAGTATCCCCATAACTTGCCATACATTACTGTGACGCTGGTACAGATAGACCGCACCAATATTGTTCTTCTCTCCCGGACACCCCACCGCCAGAATATTGCCGCTATCGCTCAGGCTGAGACTAGCGCCAAAGTCGTCTTTGCTGATGGTTAAAGGCGAAGTCAACGGATTGAGCGGCAGTTGCGGCTGCCAGTATTCCCCATGACGATGAAATATCGTCACTTCACCATTACCATTACGCCCCGTTGCCGCCACTGCCAAGGTTGAACCATCCGCACTCAAACTTAGTTTGCCGCCAAACATATCGCCCTGTGCCGGAGAAGCTAAGGTCAGACGCTCACCAAGCTGTGACCATTTCTTTCCGTCATACTGATAAAGATACGCTGCGCCGCAGTTAGTCAATAAACCCGATCTCCAGCCATAAGAACCTACCGCTAATAGTGTGCCATCAGCGCTCAAACTCACAGCGCAACCGAAATGCTGCTGAACGTTCGCCTCACTAAGCCAAATTTTGGCCGATTTCTCCCACACACCATTTGCCAATCTGTGATAAACGAACACTGAACCATGCCCGCCATCACTGTTTCGGTTATCAATACCCACCGCGAGAATATTACCGTTTCGATTCAGACTTAGCGCTCTGCCGCCATAACCACTAACGTAATCAGCGAATTGCTGCCGCCAACCATTATCGGTATAAGAAAATAGATATACAGGTTCCTTAGCCTCTGCCCCACTAAGCGCGATAGTTTTCCCATCGCCGCTGACACTGACAACAGCGCCAAGGTTTTTATTGTTACCGTTGGTCGGCAAATCAAACGCGGGCAACTGCGCCTTACTTGCTGCCATCTCCTCAGCATGAATCAGCCAACGGTAAAGCTCCCTTTTTTGTTCCTCTGTAAAACTCTCAAACAATGCCAGCGACAATTTAAAGTCGGGGCGTAATCCCAATTCGCCATTAATGAACTGTAAGCCGCTGCTCTTATCAATATTGACAGCAATTTCACGGTCTTCCCCGATATGCACCCCTTCTCCGGGATTCACTAAGAGTAAATTCACTTCATCCAGATCCCGGTTCAATCCTGCTCCTGGATTATTATCGGCCTGATCAGCATCCAGCCCGGCCAAACGCCGCCCTTCCGCCGCTATTTGCACCAATTGAGCATAATTTTCACTTTTCGGCAGGGAATATAATTTAAACCAGGATTTGACTTCCTCTTTATCCAACGGATTATTCTCGCTGGATGTAATAGATGTCTTGCTGTTAGCCATTAATACCTCCAATTCAGAATGACAGATAAGTTGATGTTATTACACGCCGTTCTATTCTTTTATTTTCGGGATAAACAATATTCTGGCTTTATCCCTCTCTTGATACTTCTCTTTATTCTAATTGACCGCTTTATCGGTAAACTTTACCGAATCGTCGGGCATGGTGATATGTTTAGCCCCTAAACGGGCATTCCTTCTCTGGGTACAAACAGCACCTCTGCGGCTTTTAGCTGTTCGTAGTCTTTCTTACTCCAGAAGAATTCTTTATCGGCAAACTTCGCCAAATCATCGGGTGTGGCAACATGTTTAATCCCCACACCGCGTATTTTTTCTGCGGGTATAAACAACACCCTTACAAATTCTATCTGCTCGTAGGTTTCCTCACTCCAGTAACCTTCTTCATCGACAAACCTCACCAAATCACCGGGCGTGGCGACATATTTAATTCCCAAGCCAGGTGGAATCTCTCCGGCTGGCGTAAACAACACTTCCGCAATTTTCATCTGTTCATAGGTTTCTTCATGCCAGAAGAGTGATTGATCAGCAAACTTCGCCAAATCATCGGGTGTGGCAACATGTATCACGACAATATCTTCTTGATGTAGCGGCGGTTCGGTGGACATAATGTTCCCCCTATTAATAAAGTCAGACCTTGGTTAATGTGTTATAGTTGATAGTTGATACTGCCCTCGGAAGACTCGCTCCCGATGATTCTTATCTAATATTTAACTTGACTACGCTATTCGTTTTTCGTATGACACAACCAGCTATATTTAAGCATTATAGAAAAGCGAGTTTTTGCCAGTTATTTGATGAAAATTTAATTGCTTTTTTTTAGAAATCTCATATAAAAAGATATTATTTAAATAACATTCGACTAGTGCCGCAATAACCATTCATTTTATTAGATTTAAATCAATCAACCAAGAATTTTATTATGAAAAATATAATAATCAATGACACTTATAAATGTTACATATTTACACCAAGCTATTTCATTGCTAAATAATAAAAATTTTACTTTAATAATTAAGAGAATATCGCGTACACTTAAATAACACTAGAATTATAATTATCCACATTAAATAATTCATTACTGGGGAGAACCGATAAAATGTTAAAGGGAGATGGTTAATATATGCAAAAAAATTGTTAATAGCCATGTCAATTATCTCTTTAATTTTTCACAATATTAAACCAGACGGACAATTCATTTAAATTAAGAGATTTATTAACGAATAATAAAAAATTAACAATATGCAAAATATAAATTTCTAATATGGAATTTCAGATTTAATAGAATAGAAAACTAAGCATTCGTCAGCCAGCTTTATATCTGATAATAGGGTTGATAGTATGGAACATGAGAGTTACCTGGCGTTTTGTTTAAGATTTCAAATCTATACAAAAACCGGCAACTCTCAATTTTTCAAGGTTCTGTATCAGTACGAGTCGCACCTAATACACATTAAATTAACTTAATCGATTATTTCCCAAATATCTTAGTTTTAGCTGGTATTCCATCTGAGAATTTCGTACCACTCCAGTCTATCCGATTGGGTGGTATGCCGAATTTTTTCCACGTTAATTTAACAGACACTCCAAGTATGCATGCAGCAATAAACCGATGCTGACCATCCATGATGTGAGTAAGCCCCGTCTGGCTATTGCGCCAGACAACGATTGATATTGGATTTCCCTTTGTTTTGAAGTTTGCTATTTTTTCGTCAACAACTGTTTGAAAAACTTCTGCTTGAGCGGGTAGTGGTGCATAATTCCCAATATCCCTTCGTCCTACAGGACTGCCCTTTAATATTGATGTGTCATATGTGTCCTCATTTCCTTTTAGTTGAGGTCCGTTTTCTGTTTTTCTTAATGTTACGGGATTTAACATATTTTTATACATATTTAACTCTCATCCTTTTGAATTGTGTAGGGAATCAGATATTACTGAATTTTCTTTTTTCGTCACCCAATTTTGTGTATTATTTTTTATCTTTCCTTTATCACTCTTTTATTCAGCATTTGACTGTTTAACCCGTTATTTATTATTCTCACTCAGTATGACTTGATCTATTTTTAATCTATTTCGAGAATTTTTTAATATCAGCCACGGACATAATATTCGTCATGAATAAACTTAATAATCGTTCACGTAATACATTTAGGCACAAAACACCCAATGAATTATTTTCACATAAAAAAGTTCACTTATTATATGAGCGCACAAATATTAAATATAAAATTTATTTTTTAAGAATCTAAATTAACTTAAAAATAATTCACTTATTTTTTGATATTAGATTATTATTACTAACCTATAAGTACATTAGCAATTATTATTTAATAATGAAAAAACCGAAGTGAATAGAAATCACTTCGGTGATACTTGTAAAAAAATGCTATTGATACCGCTATCCGTTACCACCAATGGTCGCGGTCATACGAATCTGACGGTTATCACTGATTTCAAGATTAGATAAAACCACTAATTGAGGCAAAGCCCTACGCAAGAAACGCGATAACAGCGGGCGTAATGCATGATTAACCAACAGTACCGGAGGCGCGCCCAACATTTCCTGACGTTGTAGTGCTTCCGTTGCCTGCCGTTGCAAGTTATCCGCCAATCCGGGTTCCAAACCACCGCCATTTTGTAACGCCTGAATTAACAAGCGCTCAAGGCCCGCATCCAATCCGATGACCTGAATTTCCTGCGCTCCGGGGAACCACTGTTGAGCAATTGCCCGACCAAGCGCAATTCTAACCAAAGATGTCAATTCATAAGGATCAGTTTGTCCAGGCGCATGTTCAGCCAAGGTTTCAATAATTGTCCGCATGTCTCGAATCGGCACTTGTTCGGACAACAGATTTTGAAGCACCTTGTGCAAGGTTGTCAGATTAACAACATCAGGAATAAAGTCCTCGGTCAGTTTAGGCATCTCTTGGCTGACTCGCTCAAACAGTTGCTGGGCTTCCTGACGACCAAACAGTTCATTGGCATATTGCGTCAACAGATGATTCATATGGGTCGCAACCACCGTACTGGCGGCAACCACCGTGTACCCCTGAACCTGAGCTTGCTCTCTGAGGCTATCATCAATCCAAACCGCAGACAGGCCAAAAGCGGGATCTTTCGTGATATCACCTGGCAATTCCCCCACGGTGCCACCGGGATTAATCGCCAGCCAGCGCCCCGGATGCGCTTCACCACGACCAATTTCTACCCCTTTCATCAGAATACGGTAGCCCGCTGGGGCCAGTTCAAGGTTATCCCGGATATGAACAACTGGCGGTAAGTATCCCATCTCTTGGGCAAATTTCTTACGAATGCCGCTGATTCTACCCAATAACTCACCATTCTGGCGAAAATCAACCATCGGGATCAGGCGATATCCCACTTCCATACCCAAAGGATCTTCAAGCTGAACATCGGACCATGAAGCTTCTGATGTCTGTTGCTGCTCTTCTATTTTTGGTTTTTCTGTATTTATTGCCGGCGCATCAGTACGGCGATACAGATACCAGCCAAGACCAGCTAATGCCGCGGTAAATAACAGGAAAACAAAATTGGGCATTCCCGGAACCATGCCCAACAATCCGAGAACACCCGCGCTCAACATCATCACTCTGGGATTGTTGAACAGTTGAGTTACCATCTGCTGACCAACGTCCTGATCCGTTGCTACACGGGTAACAATAACACCCGCCGCAGTAGAAATAATGAGAGCAGGTAACTGTGCAACCAAACCATCACCAATGGTTAACAGGGTATACGCTTCTCCCGCATCCCCCAAACTCATACCATGTTGGGCCACACCAACAATTAAGCCGCCAACGACGTTGATAACTAAGATCATCAATCCCGCAATCGCGTCGCCGCGCACAAACTTACTGGCGCCATCCATCGAACCATAAAAATCCGATTCTTGTGTCACTTCAGCACGGCGTTTCTTCGCTTCTTCTTCACCAATTAATCCGGCATTTAAATCGGCATCAATTGCCATCTGTTTACCTGGCATGCCATCCAACACAAAACGGGCGCCCACTTCGGCAATCCGCCCTGCACCTTTAGTAATGACCATAAAGTTAATCAATACCAAGATGATAAATACCACAATACCGATAGCAAAGTTGCCACCAACCAGAAAATGGCCAAATGCCTCTACAACGTGCCCCGCTGCCGCAGAACCCGTATGCCCTTCCAATAAAATGATACGGGTTGAAGCTACATTAAGAGATAAGCGCAATAACGTGGAGAACAGCAAGATGGTCGGAAATGCGGCAAAATCTAGCGTACGCCGGGTAAACATCGCCACCAGCAACACCATGATTGATAGCGCTATGTTAAACGTAAACAGCAAATCAAGCATGAATGGCGGCAATGGCAATACCATCATCGACAAAATCAAGAGGATCAATACCGGCCCGGCAAGCATTTGCCACTGCGAGCCTTTCATATTGCCCGGTAAACGAAGTATAGAGGCCAGATTAGCCATGACGATTATTTTCTCCAGCAAAATCCAGTGCTGGCGGCACTGGCAGATTTTCAGGTTTCTTCGGCTTCAAGCCGCCTTCCCGTTTCCAACGTTTCAATTGGTAGACCCAAGCCAGAACTTCCGCGACGGCTGCATAAAGCGTCGCGGGGATTTGCCCGCCAACTTCACTATGGCGATAAAGCGCCCTGGTAAGTGGCGGCACCTCAAGTAATGGAATGCGATTTTCTGTACCTATTTCTTTAATCCGTAATGCAATAATCCCCGCCCCTTTCGCCAATACTTTCGGCGCACCCATCGCTTTTTCATCATATTTCAGCGCAACAGCATAGTGAGTCGGGTTGGTGACAATGACATCCGCTTTAGGTACATCCGCCATCATACGCTGACGGGCAGCCGCCCGTTGTTGCTGACGGATACGCGCTTTAACATGTGGGTCCCCCTCTTGTTCTTTAAATTCATCCTTTATTTCCTGCCGGGTCATTCTCAGTTTTTTCAAATGGCTGTATATCTGGTAAACAACATCGAAAGCCACCATCGGTATCAACATGAAAACCACCACATAACCGGCGAATATCAGCATTTGCATAGCATCATCCAGCGCCAACAATGGCGGTTGAGCTATGAGCCGCAACATGGCAGGCCAGTTCATCCAAAGGAACAAAGCGGCGCCAATACCGACAAATCCTGCTTTAAGTAGTGCTTTGAATAATTCCGCCAACGCATTCATTGAAAAAATACGTTTCAGGCCAGAAATGGGATTCAATTTTTTCGGATCAAATTTGATGGATTTGGTACTGAACACTAATCCACCCAATAGCGCCGGAGCACTTAATGCTACTAACACTAATCCGGCAAAAACCGGCAACAAAGCCAAAACAGCTTGCTGGAGCAATCTGCCAATCTGTTGAACCATCTGTTTATCATTGCTGACTACATTGTGATCAAAGCTAAACCCTTCAAACACCATCAACGACAATTCATGCGTCATTGACTGACCACTTATCCAGAGCAAACTTAAACCACTGGTCAACATCAATATAGAACTCAGCTCTCTGGAGCGGGCTATCTGCCCCTCTTTGCGGGCTTTTTCCCGCTTATGGGGAGTGGGTTCTTCTGTTTTCTCAAGATCGCTATCTTCAGCCACGGATTTCCTTGTCAGCGTTTAAAACATTGTCGGTCAGAAAATATGGAATCAAATGGCTGTTAGCATGACAAAAGAGAAAAAATCCGATGGCTGGAACAATGGGAAATTTGACCGGGTATTTGCGGGATCAAGTTCAATAGTATGAGCAATCCAAGATAACCAAATGACTGGCAGCAAATGCGATTAATGTAAGAACCAACGACGTTGTACTTTACTTAAACCAATATCATCTTAGTGAAATTGCTGAACAGTTCGGTAAAGCACCGACTCGCGTTCGTTTTCGCTGGATCAGAGATGAAAAAAGCGGCAGGATGACAGTTCAGGGCTATCACGTCAGCCCGGAAAGCGGTATGGAGAAAGTGCCGGTTCGTATGATGAAACGGACTCCGGTCACCGGTAATTATGAGTTCTGGGAACCGGGAGAATACCGGCCGACGATTTTATGGACACCAAACGAACAGGAATTCAAAGTTCCACCCCATACCGGGAATGAGGAACAGCCGTTTATTCCATCGCAGATAACCGTATTGCCGATCCCGGATAAGGTAGGCAGCGATATTGAATCGTTGCCAATGCCGGAAGAGAAGGATTTTCGCGATTATATTCTGATACTCCCCATCCCGAATATGCCGCCGGTGTATGTGTATTTGAGTAAAAATAAAGACACTCAGATTTGGACTGAAACAAAGAAATTACTACCTGTATCAAATGCATATAATCATTGGGAAAAACATAAGCATGAATTTCCTGAGCTTAAAAACTCTAAAGAATATGTTGATGCTACTCATGACTTTGTTAATAATCCTCCTAGTGGAACCTTAAGGAAAAAGAGAGCAAACGGTGATGAAATTTTTTATCACCCACTTTCAAACACATTTGCGTCAAAGAGCAAAGATGGTATTCCCAGGACAATGTTTAAACCGGAAAGAGGAATAGAATATTGGAACAGACAATGATGGAATATAATACTTGTCCGTGTTGCGGTAAACGGACAATTGAGCGTTTAGGGGAATATGAAATATGTCCGATATGTAATTGGGAGGATGATCCTGTTCAATCAGCAGACCCACATTTTTCAGGAGGAGCTAATTCTATGAGTTTAGAAGATGCGAAGAAACTCTATCTTTCAAAGAAAGATTGATTTTAGAGTTAAATATTCTTTGTAGTATTTCATTGCTTTTATTGTAAGTGATTAATATTTAGGTGAAATTACTATCAAATGAATTATTCGCATAATATTATCAATAAAAAATAGTGGCTTATAAGGACTGAGCTCTGCAACCAGCAGAGTTCAGTCATAACTATAATAAACTCTGTAAGAATGAAAGAGTATGTAAGATGGAATTAAAAAACAAAAGCTGACTTCAAGAATAATATCGAATGAAGGTACAGAGGAATAACAATATTTTGGTATTTCCAGTCGGTTCAGGTGTTAAACTACTATCCACCGGAATCAACTAGGGTGGTAGCTAGCAGGAGGCAAAAAGGGTTATACAAATGACAGTCAATGTAGAGGCATTAATAAACAGTTTGGGTAGGTCTCATCAGGAAATTTTTAATGAAGGGTTAATTCCTTATAAAACTAAGCCAATAGGATATCCTGGAGCTTCATTTATTGCTCTGAATATGGCTAAAGAGGGCATGCATTTAGCTTTTAAAAGAGATAGCAAAATTTTATTTGCTATAGAACTTTTTCTGCTTGATCAGAAGAAACCTTCCTACCAATTCCCTAATGAATTACCTTCTCCCTTGAAGCCCTTGATGTCTAGGAAATGGGTTCACGAGCAGTTTGGTAAGCCGGAAAAATCCCTTCCACCAAGAAAATTTCTCACAAAAGATGTTGGCTGGACGGAACTATATACGCTGTTGGATTTTCGGATACCAACCAGTATGCAAATTGATTACGATCTATCTGAGCGTGTCAAAAAAGTGACATTCTTACCCACCTCAGAAGTACGTTGGTAATTAATATAAAGAGAAGATTTTTCTTAAGAGCCAATTCATTAATCAACAGCTTGCAAAGCTAAGCTGAAAATGAATTGGCTTAATTGAGAAAAGAGTTATATAAATAATGACGATTAACATTGAAGCGTTAATTAATCACTTAGGTAGAACTTATCAGGAAATTTATAGTGAAGGGTTAATTCCTTATAAAACCAAGCCAACAGGAAATTCTGGAACTGAGTATATATCTCTAGATATGGTTAAAGAAGGTGTTTATCTTGCTTTTAAAAAGAAGAACAAAGTTTTATTTGATGTGACACTTACCCTATTGGATAGTGATAAACCATCATACACATTTCCAAATGAGTTACCATCACCACTGATCTCACATATGTCACGTCAGTGGATCCATGAACAATTCGGATTGCCTGAAAAGTCAAAAGAGCCAAAAGTGATAATGAAGCAAGAGTTTGGATGGGTTGACTTGTACACGATACTAGATTTTCGTATACCAACTAACATGCAAGTTGATTACGATTCATCAGAGCACGTTAAAGAAGTGACTTTTCTACCCACCTCAGAAGTTCGTTGGTAGTCAATAAAA
Source organism: Photorhabdus sp. RM71S (assembly GCF_042879355.1). Lineage (NCBI taxonomy): Bacteria > Pseudomonadati > Pseudomonadota > Gammaproteobacteria > Enterobacterales > Morganellaceae > Photorhabdus > Photorhabdus sp. RM71S. The sequence goes on from NZ_JBHFKV010000020.1 coordinate 79,525, forward strand.
GAGTTTTTTCTTAAGAGCCAATTCATTAATCAACAGCTTAAAAGGTTAAATTGAAGATGAATTAATTGGCTTAGTTGAGAAAAGAGGTTATATAAATAATGACGATTAACATTGAAGTGTTAATTAATCACTTAGGTAGAACTTATCAGGAAATTTATAGTAAAGGGTTAATTCCTTATAAAACAAAGCTTAAAGGTGACTTAGGCTGTGATTATGTATCATTGAATATGGTTAGAGAAAGTGTGTATTTGGCATTTAAAAGAGAGAATAAGATTTTATTTGTTGTGACAATTACCTTAATTGATCGAGATAAGCCATCATATCAATTTTCCAACGAGTTGCCATCTCCCCTAATTTCGATGATGTCTCGTCAATGGGTTCATGAACAGTTTGGAGAACCTGAAAAGTCGCATCCACCTGAGATGATTATGAAGCACCAGTTTGGTCGTAAGGACTTATATACATTACTTGATTTCCGTATTCCGACAAATATGCAGATCTCCTATGATTTACTTGACCGTGTAGAATACATAACATTCTTACCCACCTCAGAAGTACGTTGGTAGTCAACATAAAGAGAAGATTTTTCTTAAGAACCAGTTTATTAATCAGTAGTTTAAAAAATTAAACTGAAAATGAATTTGAATTGACTCAATCAAAAATGGAATAATTAATTGAATTTTAGGCAAAAAAAGCACCCTTAAACCATGCTCGCCATTTTTCATCCGTAAATTGTATTTTAGTCAGTCCATCAATAACCTTCTAGAAAATGACTAAAACGCTCGCCTTTACCAATATCCAAACGCAAGCAATGCAAACAGTTCAATCATATATTACCCCTTAAGTGGGATTTGAGCTTTTTGTAGAGTGCGTCGGGTGCCAGATCAGCATCATTCGGCCAGCACACTGCGCCACACTCATCAACACGCGCTTGGGCAAAGAATTTCTGCTCTTTCAGTGGCTCTAACATGGGTCCGAACAACCGATCCGCGATGCACACCTCTCCATAGGTACCATCATCGAACGTCACCGCCAAGGTGTATTCTGGCTTTATTTCCACTTTCGTTACTCTGCGCATGATAATCACTCCAGCGGTTCAATCTTGTTGAGAGGCTGATGCTGCTCAGCCAGTTGCCAGTCATTCAGCAGATCCTGCCTGTGCTCAACCGCCCATTCGATGACCATAGCCTTTTGCTCGTTTGGGCAATGAGCCTTCCATGACCTCCAAGGTTTCAATTGAGATAATAGCCTCATGTTCACCGTAGTAAGCATGGAAATGAGGCGGATTATGGTCGTCGTAGTACATCCGGATCAGGATGCCAAAAAACTCACTGATAGTTGGCATTTGTAATGGCCTGAGAAACAATGTTTCACCAATCACATAATGCTATTCAAAGTAGCACTAAGATTGACACTACTCAACCATTAAATACGAGATATAAATATCGAGAAAAGGAATCCTTTAGTTGGTTCATCAATCCCCAAATACGAATACCCAATATTTCTCAGATAGAACATTCACGACACTGTAGTGTGCAAGGATTAATGTTAAATGTGTTAGAGGGACAGATAGCTTATTGTCACAAAGAGAACAAAGTCACTGAATATTTCCTGCTTAGAAATGGATATGTTAGTAACGGCTTAACCAGAACTCAGGTTATTTAAGTTAATTTCCATCCGGAAACTCATTACCACCACCCATTGAAATTATTTTCCAATTTAAATATTAGATTAAAATAATTTCAATAGTCATTTCCACCTTTATCATTACAATAGAATATTATCTCTAATATATTTCTCCATTTTATTTACAGTAAATCTAATGTTTCATCGGCTAGTACCTGATCCCCTTCATGAGATGCTCATATATATTGATTGAAAAAATCTTATATCATCCTTTTATCACTCCAATTACTTCTCCTGATTTATAATTATCTTCATGAATATAATGTTAGATACTTTATCTCTGGCAGAATATCATGGCATTCTCGCAATTCACCAAGCACTAGCACATGTTTAATTCAATTTATCCCAAGTTAAACCTTTAATTCTTCTGGGGTTCCCTCTCTATATGGCACCAACGTCGTCCTATCTTGCGAATCAACCGCACAATGATTATTACCGACAACAACCATGACCAAATCGCTAGTTGCTTTAATCGCGTGATCTATTTGTCCATTCACAAAATAACAAACTCCAGGCTCTATTTCATGCTTTTCACCCGCATAAATAACATAACCCGTTCCTGCGAGCACAAATAAGATATGATGCCCTAAGTGAGTATGATTCTGCATCCCTTCATCTTTGCTGAAACGAATTAGATCAGCACCAAAGCCATCAAACGAAACTAATCCCTCACCCGTTCCCATACTGTTAACCATTTTATGACTTCTAGCCATTGTATCGACAACGAGATGTTCACCATTCCAGTGACAAAACCTATTTTTAATAAATTCCATATTACCTTCCTTTTATCTCTATAAATAAAATTTTAAAGTAACTATCATCTCTCTTTATTAATTGAAATAATACTATCTCTCTATCAAGTAAATAATATTTCCCAGTAAAATTTAATCATCACAAATCATATAGACAAATAAACTAACTGGTTACTAACAATATATCAAACAGAAATATGTAATTCCATAGTAGTATTTTACAAATATTCACTTTGTGATAACAATCACTGTAAAACGCTTATTTTAAATATCTTTGTAGAAGATAACCTCAGTTTAAAATGATATTATCCAAAAATTAGGTTAATTATATTATTAAATCAGGACAATAATAACATTAACCAAACTGGCCTTAATCCTCACTAAAAATAACTATTTCAAAGATGTATATACCCTATGGATTTCAAGATGCATCGCGACGGCAAGGGAGCGAATCCCCGGGAGCATAGATAACTATGTGACCGGGGTGAGCGAGTGCAGCCAACAAAGAGGCAACTTGAAAGATGACGGGTATAAATACAAATTTTTTATTTTAACCAAGAAATATATAAAATTAATCCTACTACTACTCTCAATAAAAATCTTATTATGCTACAGCAGCTAACATACTCATTAGAGAAATACCCTTTAACTGCTCAAGCATCGTTTTAATTAAATACTACTTTCTTAGCCAAATCCGCCGAGGACCTTCTTTCAATACAAACGGAAACATAAGACAATCATAACCACCCGCATAGCGGGTGGTTTGCTCTAGCCCTATAAGGGCATGTTACCGACTGCGCCTAAATGACGCGGCTTTCTCTTCGTTCAAGCTAAGTGTCTTTGCTG